>JAJXTL010000113.1 GCA_021783855.1 Pseudomonadota bacterium | reverse complement strand
CATTTCACTACGGCTAATCTGGGTTTCAACGATGCGCAACCCAAGGATATGACAGGCTATCAAATCCTGTGGGGCGGCGAGATGCGGCTTACGCTGGACGTGTTCCGCGATCTGGGCAGTGCGTTCATCGTGGCGCTGGTGCTGATCTATCTGGTGCTGGTCGGCTATTACAAGTCATTTGTGATTCCGCTGATCGTAATGGGTGCGATTCCGCTCACGCTGGTCGGCGTGTTTCCCGGTCATTGGCTGATGAATCAGGCATTTACCGCGACCTCCATGATAGGCGTGATTGCGCTGGCGGGCATCGTGGTGAGAAATTCGCTGCTGCTGATCGATTTCATCATCGAATACGAGGCGCGCGGCTACAGCGTCAAGGACGCGGTGATCGAGGCGGGTGCGATCCGCTTCAGGCCGATCTTGCTGACAGCGTTGGCGATCATACTGGGTTCTGCGATCATGGTGACCGACCCTGTTTTCGGGGGGCTGGCGGTATCGCTGATTTTCGGCACCTTCGCTTCAACCGCGCTGACGCTGCTGGTGATCCCGCTGCTGTACTTCCTCTGGAAGCGCAAAGAAACCCGCAGCGCAACATAGTCATCGTTTGGCAACCCCGCAGGTTCGGGCTTAGAATCAGGCTCGATGCCAATATTATGCGGGGGAGCCATGCAGAATTTTCACCGACTGGTCGCCGATATTCAGAACAACTGCGATATTACCGATGCGCGTCATGCGCGCAACATGACGATGTGCATTTATCTGCTGGAAATGCGCCAGTATTACCGTTGGGAGCATGACATTCCGTATTCGCAGAACCCGCCAAAAAGTGATCTGGGAAGTTGGCTGGTCAAACGCGAGCTGCACTGGGATGCCGTCGAAGCCTCACCCTATGCGGCGCTGCGCATCGGCGATGAAGAGAAGGACCCCTTCGCTATCGATGACATCAATGATGCGCTGATACCGCAGGGTTATGTTTACAGCGCAGGATATGGCCGCTTCCACAAACCGCATTTTTTTCTCGGGCAGTTGCTGAAGAAGGAACAGCGCAACGGCTACACCATCCTGGTTTCCGGCTGCGAATATGCGCGCGACATGATTGCACCACCCGCTGCATTGCAGAAGCGAACCATCTATTTGCGGCGCGAAGCGGTCAAACGGATGATCTGGGAAAAATACGAGGAATGGCGCTGGAACGGTCGCGAGAAGTTGCCGTCCAATGCCTTCTCCTGTTACGACTTCGAGCACAGTCCGGATGCGGCGCTTGAGATCATGACGGATAAGGAGAGCGAAGCCATCATATTGCATGAGCTGGGTGAAGGGCTGGCGGGCGAATTGTTAGGCGATGCATGGGAGCGCATGCTGTCCGAGAACACTTCTCGCCGGGTGGAACTCATTGCGCGAGCGGTGCGCGATCATCTGGCCGATTGTCTGTCTACCCTGCCTGGACTGATCGGCAATCAGGCCGCAAGTTCGCTGCATTTTTATTTCGTCAATCTGGAGGGCATGCGCCGCGCGCTGTTTCCGCTGATGCTGTCGGCACAGCGTGAATGGCAGGACACGGGACGTCTCGACCCGCTGAAGCTAGCTGTGCAGCAAGGAAAAACGCATTGGCTGAAAATGGCGCAAGCCATGCTCGCCGTTTACCGGCAGGAAGGCGTGGCCGCGCTGGAAAAACAGCTGACTGAAGAAGAGTTGGCGTTATAGCACGGCTCAGTTTTCTTCCGGCCTGTGAAAATCGATGACGTTGGTTTTTTGCGGTTGATCCGTGTAATACGGTTTTTCATTCCTGTTCAGCCCCAGTGCATCAGCCAGTTCCGCCTCGCGCTCGGATATTACGCCAAAACATTCCCGTATGTCCTGTATCGTGCTGTCCGACAGCGGGTGGGGCATGCCGGGCTTGGTCGTGGTGTCTTTGACGACATTGGCCAATATCTTGCGCATCGCGCGCAGAATCCGTTGCTCTTTCGATAGGTTTTCGGTATTCATGTACATCCTTCGTTGTCGTTTTGTGAAATGACCGGTACTTGCTGCAGGCGATCCGGTCAGGCTGCCACAGCTTACTGTAAAACGAGTTTTTAGCAAGGCAATATCGGCAAACCGGCTGACTTCACCGGTATCAATTTCTTCATTGCCCCATCTCATGTATTTGATCCAGATCAAATTGGAAATGACCATTTTGAATAAAATGTCTTTGCTGCAAACATATAGCGGCATTCATAAATTTACACAAACGGGGATATAAAGATGAACAAAATCAATTTATTAGGTGCAGCTTCCTGCGCGATGCTGCTTTCCGCGAGCGCGTTTGCAGATGCAGGTATGTCGGGAGACAACCCCGGTGACATGATGGTGCGGGTGAGGGCAGTGCATCTTAACTGGGACAACAGTTCAAGTGTGGCAGGACTCGCTGCGCAAAACAAAACGATTCCGGAAGTGGATTTAAGTTATTTTTTCACCAAAAATATCGCTACCGAGCTGATTCTCACCTATCCACAGAAAGTTAATGTTAATCTCGGAGCGACACCTATCGGATCGCTCAAGGCGCTGCCGCCGACCCTGACCGTACAGTACCATTTCCTGCCCGACAGTCCATCCTTCAGGCCCTATGTCGGCGCGGGTATCAACTATACGAATTTCTCCAGCTATTCCTTGAGCGGTGGTGCCATCACCGGCTCCAGCAGCAGTTGGGGCGGCGCGCTGCAGGCCGGTTTCGATATTCCGCTCACCTCCAGCATGACCTTCAACGTCGACGTCAAAAAGCTCTATATCAATAATGACTTAAGCACTGCGGCCGGCCCTCTGACTAGTTTGAAGCTCAACCCGCTTCTGCTCGGTGTAGGTCTCGGCTGGAAGTTCTAACAGCCGGTCGAATTTCTTTCGGGTGTGGCTCGTTAGTCCGGAACGACGAGCCTCACCCGATCGGCTGCCCGATTGAATCAGACTGAACGGTCTGCTGCCACGGCAGCGGATTGTGCGTGATGGCCACCAGCACGATGCAGGCAAATACGGCCTGCGCAGCCAGCCAGGCAACAAAGCGTACAGTTTTGTTCCATCGTTCATGCAATGCAACAAATCCCAGAGCGACATACAGCAATAATCCGGCTACTTTGGCGGTCAGCCACGCATCCACGAAAGGATACTGACGCAGGGTGTAAGCCAGTGTCAGTGCACTGGTCAGCAAAAGGGTGTCAACCACATGCGGAGCGATACCGACCCAGCGTTTTTTCATAATGGCTGAACCATTCAAACTCCATATCCCACGAAGCACAAACAAGGTGTAGGTGCTGATCACGAGGAAAATGTGCAGGGCTTTGAGCAGTTGAAAACTCATCGTTTATTTTATAATAATCTGGTCATCCATGTGTGACTGGACTTGGGCACCGGCAATCTGTTCGACAGTTCGGAAAGGCTACGTGGCATAATGGGCCGCTCATGACGGTTAGAAGTGATTGTCTGACTCAACCTATTCTTTAAATACGGAACACTCCGATGAACGCCAATTATCCTGCAAAAACCTGTGAAATTACCCGCCTCGTGACGCATCCCAAACTGGTCGCTGCGAGCCTCTCAGGTTCAAAGACGCAACAACGCAGAGACGGTCTTTATGCTTATCCGGATGAGACATTCGAGTTGGAAGGTATCGCTTTTGTCGTGACATCCGTTGAGCGCCAGCGCATAGGCGATATGACGGATGCCGATGCACAGGCGGCAGGTTATCCCAATCTTGACGTGTACAAGCAAATTATTTTAAGCATGCATGCGAACATGACTTGGAATAAGGAAGACCTGGTATGGGTGCATTCCTTCAGGCGCAAGGCTTGAGTAGCAATAAAAGCGCTTTAATGCTTATGCCCGGAGAGTTCCGGGTTTTTTTTGCCCTGGTGTCTGCGTGCAGGAAATTTCATGCGCATATAAAAATGTACTTGACATGTATCTATGACATGAAATAAAGTTCACCTGCGGCAGATTGTCGCAGGTTGATTATATGCCATTGAGTTATATGGCATATTTTTTTACAATAAAGATGTACATAAAATAAATTAATATCAGGGGGAGTGTGATGTCAATTAAAGCCGCAGTGCGGATGATGATATTTTTTATCGCCTGTATCCCCGCCTTGAGCTGGGCGGAGAAGCGCGAATTTTCCATGACCATCGATGAAGTCACGATCGAGGTCGCGCCAGGATTTATCAACAAGGTATTCGCCTTCAACGGACAGGTGCCGGGGCCGCTGATCCATGTCAGGGAAGGCGACGATGTCATCGTGCACGTCACCAACAATACCACCTTGCCGCATACCATACACTGGCACGGTATCAACCAGACCGGCAGCTGGCAGAACGACGGCGTGCCTGATGTCACCCAGGAAGCCATCAAGCCCGGTGAATCTTTTACTTATCATTTTAACGCGGACCGCCCGGGCACCTTGTGGTATCACTGCCACGTCAATGTCTGGGAGCATGTAGCAACGCGCGGCATGTGGGGGCCGCTGATCGTCGATCCGAAGAACCCGAGCGCACTTTAGAAAAGGTGACCCGCGACGTCATCATGATGATGAGCACCTGGGAGTCGCCTTACGCGAATAGTTACGGAAAGGGTGGTTCGCCTCAGGATGTGCCGGATTTCTTTTCAGTGAACGGCAGATCGTTCCCCGATACCCAGCCTGTCAGGGTGAAAAAAGGTGATGTTGTGCGCTTTCGCTTGATAGGTGCAGGCGATGAAGTGCATGAGATGCATCTGCACGGGCATGACCAGCTGGTTGCATTCAAGGATGGCTATCCACTGCCTGCGCCCTATTACGATGACACCTCTCCGGTGGGCCCAGGAGAGCGCTATGACACCATAGTGAATATGAACAATCCGGGACGTTGGATATTCCACGACCATGTGGATAAACATATGACGAATAACGGCGCCACATTGGGCGGACCGGTAACCATAATCGAATATGACGGTATTCCGATGGAATCCTGGTACGCGTGGAAGACCAAGGTCTACGATCCGAACTTCTTCTACAGCGAATCGATGAAACAGGGTTACGGGATTTTCAACAATCCCACCTTCATGGGACGCCCCGTCGAAAATACAAGAAGGAGAAGATAAGTATGCAGAAGCTAGCATTTGTAGCGTTGCTCAGCCTGTCCGCAACCGTGTTCGCGGATAGCGGAATGCTGAAAAAGGACTGTGTTTCATGCCACAACATCAGCGGCCCGGCGGTTACGACAGTGAAAGAACTCTGGGCAAAAAAGGGGCCTGATCTGTTCTATGCGGGCAATAAATACCGTGAAGCGTGGCTGGTGTCCTGGCTGCAAAAACCGCAGCGCATCCGTCCTGCCGGCATGTTTTACGGAGATCACATCAAGCCCGGCGCCAAAAGCGACGAGATCGATGTATCTACGCTCAAGGATCACGTCGCGCTCTCCAAAGCCGATGCCACGGAAGCCGCTGCCGAACTGATGCAGTTAAAGCCGCATGACGACCTGATTGCAAAGGAGAAAATAGAACCTGGCACGATCACCAAGCAGATGGGTGAGATGGTGTTCGACAAGTTCTGGGGATGCATGGCCTGCCATCTGATAGAGCCTGAATATGGCGGCTTGTCGGGGCCGGAGCTGTATACCGCAGGCCAGCGTTTGCAGCCGGAATTCATGGCGAGTTTCATACGCAATCCGCAAGCCTGGCAACCGAAAACCTGGATGCCGAACAAGGGTGTATCCGAAGGAAATATACAGAAGATGGTGCACTATTTACAGACGTTGAGCGAGGAGTCTGCAAATGCTAAATAAATTATTGTTCACGATTCTGCTGGCGAGTGTCTGCTTACAGGCACAGGCAACAGAGACCGCCGCCGATAACTACAAAACCTATTGTGTGCAATGTCACGGCATGGCAGGCAACGGCAAGGGCATCAATGTCCGCGATATGTCGGTGACCCCGCGCGATCATACCGATGCCAAGGCCATGTCGGGGCGTTCCGATGACCTGTTGTTCAAGGCCATCAAGGAGGGCGGCGATTCAATTAACAAATCCGTGTTGATGCCGCCGTGGGGAGCGACACTTAGCGACGATGAAATCAAGGATATGGTTCAGCATTTGCGCGAGGTGTGCAAATGCAAATTCGGAACTTGAGTGGGGAGAGGGAGTAGCAGGGTAGGGAAGTAGTAAGTGGGGGAAGCAGGGAGAAGTAGCAGTAAGCAGTAAATTTTAATCAACTCTAGGGGGTAATAATAATGAATCATGCATTCAAAAAAACGACGATTGCTGTCATGACCGTCGCAGCATTTTTTTCCGCACAGCAGGTATTTGCTAAAACCGTTGCAGTCACCATGACCGCGCAGGAAGTCGATGTTCAGACCAACGGCAAACTGGTAGGCGGCGCAGATACCATGGCGGCATGGACGTTCGACGGCAGCATTCCCGGCAAGCCGGTTCGTGTTGAAGAAGGCGATACCGTGGATTTCACACTGGTCAATCCTGCAACCAACAAGAATTCGCATGCGATTGACTTTCATGCGGCACAGGTCAGCGTGCTGGATGAATTCGCACCGGTCAAGCCCGGCGAGAGCAAGCATTTCAAGTTTGAGGCCAAGGTGCCCGGCGTATTCATGTATCACTGCGGCGCAGGCCCGATGGTGCAACACATCGCACGCGGTATGTACGGCGTCATCATCGTCGATCCCAAGGGCGGCTACAGCAAGGCCTATCCTAAGCCGGACCGCGAATATGTGCTGATTCAGCAGCAATATTTCCCCGATGTCGAGAACTATGGCGCGATGTTGAACGACGCCAATGCCTGGAAGGGTTCGCTGATCAACGGCAAGGTGCTGCATTACGATCCGGTGCACGATCCCAAGGGCGATCATGACGTGCTGGAAGCCAAGCCGGGCGAGCGCGTGCGTATCTTTTTCGTGAACGCCAACGTCAATCTTCCGGTTGCGCTGCATCCTATCGCCAGCATCTGGGATCGCGTGTACATCAACGGCAACCCGAAAAATACGCTGGTCGGCGTTCAGACGTATAACGTGGCGGTCGCCGAAGCGGTTACCGTTGACCTCGTGACACCGGTAAACGACAAGCCTGCAACGGGCATTGCGATCGTTGACCATTCCATGAACGCGGCACTGCGCGGCGCTATTACGGTTCTGGTCAGCAAGAAGGACGCCGATCCCAAGAAGGGGCACGGCGAGCTCATCCTCAAGTAGGGAGGGTGTTGTAGTATTTGAGGGGAGGCTTGCGCCTCCCTTCTTTGATTATGTAAGCAAGAGAAACAAGTTTTCTGGAAATCACAACGAGATAAGAGGAAATACAGTGAAACACAATAATTTAATGTTGATCCCTCTGGCCTTAATGGCGTTGACCTCGCTACCTGCTGTTGCGGATATGGACATGCCGATGGGCATGCATATGGACAGTCATGCGCAAGCGAAAACTCATGAGGGTAGGGGAAAAATAAACAGTATCGATGCAAAGGCAGGCAAGATCAACCTGACGCACGAGCCGATTGCCAGCCTGGACTGGCCCGAGATGACCATGGATTTCACGGTTCAGGACAAGGCTTCTTTGGCCAATCTTAAGCCAGGACAAAAAGTCGCCTTCAAACTGATCGAGGCCCGCCCCGGCAAATACGTGATCAGCGAGATCAAGGAGACCGGCAAATAGAAGCCCAACGAATGCATTCACTGGCCTGCGCGCCTGCGCAGGGACGAGAATAAATGCGCGGAATATGGAATTTTTGCAGGATTACCGTTTGAGGTCGCGATAGAAATTCTCATGCGGACCGATGGCTTCAAGATAAACCAGTTGCACAGCATCGTCGAGGGTGTAGCCCAGCAGATAGAGCTGTCCCTGACTGCGAAATTTGTAGACCATCAAATCGGCCAGATCGCCTTTTTCCGTTCGCCTATGGCAGGCTGTCCGGCGACAGCCAGGACCGCTTCATCAACATCGGTCGCTACGTTGTCGTGCAGTTTCTTGTACTGACGGGCAAATCGCCGCGTCTGTTTAACTGCATAACTCATGCACGGCGACTGCGTGGCACGAATGGCGTAGCCTGATCGCGCGGCTCACGCATAGAGGACAGCGCTTCCGCCACAAAGCTAACCGGCAAATCCGGATTATCAAGTGATGCACGACCGACTTTCGCCCAATACTCAATCTGCCCGGCAATAGTGCGATGTTCAACCTGCGCCTCGGTGCGCGCCTGCTCGTACAGTACGTCGTCGATTCTGACTGGCATTCCCATCATCGTTCTCCCAATGACTACAAAAGTAGCGATATTATAGTCTTGACTGACCAAGCATGGCAATCGCAACTGGCCAAGGCAGCCCAAGATAATCAGAGCTGCGATTATTTCACCCAGCAACGTGCATCCTTGAGCAGCAATTGATCCTCGCATAGCGGTGACGATGCAAGGCCGAAGCAGGCGGGAATCCAGACGATGAGACAATGCCCCGCGAAGCGGGTCAATATCGCCGTTACGAACGCGGCAAAACGCAACCGCACAAATCCACTATACTGTTGTTGAAATTGTTGAACAAGCATCCTGAACTGCTGGATGAGGTGCGCGCTGCATAAGCGCCGGGGGGTTTTTCTCACATTCCAACATACCCTCTACGGTTGCTGACCCGACAGCTTTTTCTCCTGCCACCACAGGTAAACCACCGGAATGACGATCAACGACAGCAACGGCGCGGTCACCATCCCGCCGATCAGGGGCGCGGCGATGCGCTTCATCACGTCGGTGCCGGTCTCATGCCCGTACATCACCGGCAAGAGGCCCGCGATGATCACGGATACGGTCATCAGCTTGGGACGCAAGCGCTGCACCGCCCCTTGCATGATCGCCTCTCTTAACATGCGCGCATCGGTCAGCCGCCCTTCGGCGCTGAATGACGCGATCACCTTGTCAAGATAGAGCAACATCACGACGCCGAACTCGGTGGCCACGCCCGCCAGCGCGATGAAACCGACCACGACCGCCACCGAGACCGGATAGCCCAGCAGATAGATGAACCACACGCCGCCGACCAGCGAAAAAGGCAGGCACAGCAACACCAGCAGCACCTTGCCGAAATCTCTGAAATGGAAATACAGCAGCGCAAAAACCAGCAGCAGGGTCAGCGGGATCAACATGGTCAGGCGCGCGCGGGCGTGTTCGAGATTGGCATACTGGCCCGACCAGGCGATGGCATAACCCGGCCTGACCTTGACCGATTTTGCGATCTGTTCCTTGGCCTCCTCGACATAGCCGCCCAGGTCGCGGCCTTCGGTATTGATGTAAACATAACCGACCAGCCGGCCGTTCTCGCTCTTGATCTCGGTCGGGCCGTCGTGGATGCCGATGCGCGCCAGGCTGCCCAGCGTCACGCTGTCGCCGTTCGGCATCATTACCCGGCTCATCGACAACGCGCCGATGGAATCCCGGAACGCTCTCTGGTAGCGCAGATTGATGGTATAGCGCTCGCGCCCCGCGATCATGGACGAGATGCTTTTACCTCCGACTGCGCTCTCTATCATCTGTTCGACGGCGGCGACCGTGATGCCGTAGCGGGCAGCCTGCACGCGATCCACTTCGATATCGAGATAATGG
>JAJXTL010000011.1 GCA_021783855.1 Pseudomonadota bacterium | reverse complement strand
CTGTTTTTGCTATCCACAAAGAACGTATCATGATTTTTCCCTTTTAGTTTTGTGAGCGGTCAGTCGCGAGTAGTCAGTGGCAATCCCCACTTCCTTACCACTTACCACTTACCACTTACCACTTACCACTTACTACTTACTACTTACTATCCTGTTATGCCCATTATCGAACTGGCCTGTTTTGCGTCATTATCCGCAGTGGTCAGCATTTTCATCTGCATATCGAATTTGCGTGACAATGAAATCATGTCCACCAATGATTTGACCATGCTCACATTACTGCCTT
The DNA here is from genome assembly GCA_021783855.1 of Pseudomonadota bacterium. Next base: position 37,552 of record JAJXTL010000011.1, on the reverse strand, counting down.
CCAGGTTACCGGAAATCACTTCGGTGTTTGCGCTAACCGGTGCTGTCGCACCATTTTTCAGGCGAAACAGGCCATCCGCGCTACGCTCCATTTGAGCAGCCGGCGGATTGACCAGCTTTACGCGCCCTATCGCGGCAATCGCATTGGGCAAAGACCCATCGCTTATGGTCGAAATCGTGCCGTCTTTGGCAAACGTAATCTGTGAAGTAGGCGGTATCGTGATCGGCCCGGCTTCTCCCATCACATTCAACCCTGTACGAGTTTGCAGCACCCCATTCGGGCTGATCTGTAAACTGCCATTACGCGTGTAAGCCTCCTTGCCGTCAACCCCCTGCACGGCAAGCCAGCCCGGGCCGTTTAACGCCAAATCAAGATTACTTCCGCTAGCTTGAAAAGAAGCCGGTGTGAAATCCGAACCGGGCGTTGAATCAACCACCATAGTGCGGGTAGGCAGTCCTTCACCCACCACGGGCACAGCGCGAAAACTGCTCAGTGCCGCGCGAAATCCCGGCGTACTTGCATTAGCCAGATTCTCCGATACCGTCGCCTGTTGCTCCAGCACCTGAGAAGCACCTGTCATCGCGGTGTAAATCAGTTTATCCATGTCAAACCCCTTTTTCTAGCAAGTTGCAAGTGGAGCGGCACTGCGTGGCTCAGTAGCGAGTGAAAAAGTCCACTTACCACTTACCATTACCTCAGATTCACGACGGTCTGCATCAATTGGTCCTCAGTCTTGATGGTCTGCGCATTCGCCTGATATACACGCTGTGCAGTAATCATATTTACCAGCGCTGCGGTCAGATCCACGTTGGAGTCTTCGGTCGCCGAGGATTGCAACGAACCCAGACTGCTTGAGCCGGGCGTACCGACCAGCGGGTTACCCGATGCGGCCGTTTGCACCCAACTGTTATTTCCAATGGACTGCAACCCCTGTACCCCGGTAAAGTTTGCCAGCACGATCTGCCCAAGCGAGCGCGTCTGGCCGTTGGAGTAACGCCCCATGATCGTGCCATCCGCATTAGTGCTGGTGGAATTGAGCTGACCCGAGGCATAGCCGTTCTGCGTCAGCGTATTGACCCCGAAAGCGCCGCCAAATTGCGTCGTCGCCGCAGTCGGCGCAGCAAAGTTGAAAGCGATAGTCTGGGTGGTCGACACCGAAGTGGAATTCGGGAACAACGCAGCGGAAGTGACCGTCCCGAGCGGGATACTGGCCGGACTCGTAGAAGTTAACGCGCCCAGAGCGTTAAAAGTAAGCATGGAAAGCGGGGTCTGTCCGGTGACGGCAGCGCCAGCAGCTGTAACTGCAGTTGTCGGCGGCGCAAAGGTCACCGTAGTTCCCGCAATATTGGTAATGGTGAGCGGTGCCGGATTGCCGGCGATAGTGATATTGCTGCCCACCGCCAGACCTGCGACGGAAGCCAGGGTCGCCGTGGTTGCACCAATAGCGGTAGCCGCTGGCACCGTGGTTGACACCGATGGGATCATCGCGCCATCCACCGTCAGATAGGTATTCCAGTTGGCGGAAGGGGCATTGGTCGTTACTGCCGAAGTTATTGCCGGCGCTGCCGCCAAAGCCGCAAAAGTCACCGTATTGGCGACAGGGTCGACCCCCGTTATCGTCACGGTTTGCGGTACTGCGGGCAGCGCAGGCGTAAAGGTAAGGGTATTGCCAGCCGCCAGACCCGCAACTGAAGAGAGTGTCGCGGAAGTCGTAGTCGACGCAGTCATCGTCGGAGCCGCAGGCGTAGTACCGGCAGCCCACAATGGCAGCCTGTCAAAATACATCGTCCCCACATGGGATGCGCCCAAACTGTCGTAAACGGTCATCGAGGTGGAGTTGGTGTATGAGGTCGGATCGGTCGAATTGAATACGGCGGTGATCGGCACGGCAGAGGCCGAATTCAGATTCACCCCCACCGTGGAAGTTGCCGTTGGCTGGGGCTGCAAATTCGCCGGATTGATTTGCAGCGGCACCGGCGCGCCACTAAGTATCACACCCGCCGCATTCGGCATATAACCATTCACCTTAGCGCCCTGAGCGTTGACCAGAAAGCCGTTTTTATCCAGCAGGAACTGGCCGTTTCGGCTATAAACCGTCGCCCCGGCAGTGTTGGTGAGCTGAAAAAACCCCGGTCCATTGATGGCCGTATCCAGAGGATTGGTGGTGCTGGTAATATTGCCCTGAGTGAACTGCTGCGAGACAGTCGAGACGCTCACACCCGTGCCGATTTGCGCCGCACTGGCGCCCGACAGGGAGGCTGCATACATGTCGGCGAATTGCGCCTGAGACTGTTTAAAACCCACCGTACTGGCGTTTGCGACATTATTGCCTATGGCATTCAGATTAGTGCTTGCGGCGTTAAGTCCGCTCAGACCTTGTTCAAAACTCATGATATCTCCCCGGACTTACAGAATTTGTTGAACACTGTTAAGCGCGATATTTGACAGATTACCCACACTCAGGGTTAATCCTGTTGCCCCCTGAGTCACGCTGTTCACCAGCCCGTATTGCAGGGTGGTCGCAGCCACCGCACTGCCTGCCAGCGACGCGTTGACTTTGAAGGTGTAATTACCCGCCGGCGCGGCAGCCCCTGTACTGTCCGTGCCATTCCACTGCCAGTCGGAAACGCCTGCCGGTTGCGCACCCAGATTCAAGGTATTCACCAGCGCGCCGGTACTGTCGTAAATCGATACCGTGGTAGCATCCGATGCGCCGGGTAACGAGAATCCGCCCACAGCAGGCGTGCCGGAAACCAAGTTCACACCGCTGCCCGGCACCATCGCACCGTGACCTATCATGCTGGCCGCCTGCACGGTCTGGTTCGGCGTCATGCTGGCAGCCAGCGCCTGCAGCGTGGTATTCAGCTGGTTAATCCCGCTCACCGTATTGATCTGTGCTATTTGCGAGGTCATCTGAGAATTATCCATCGGATTGAGCGGATCCTGATTCTGCAACTGCGTAACCAGCAGCTTCATGAATTGATTCTGCGTTGCCTGAGCACTTGTTGTCGCAACTGCCGCCGCAGTCGCCGGCGCAGAAGCACCCCCGTTGAGGGCCGCGAACACCGAACTTGCATTGGCAGCTTGAGTGGGACTTACCATGACATTCTCCTCTTAAAAAGTTACAGACCGATGGTCAGCGTCTTTATTAACATCGACTTGGAAGTATTCAACACATCCACATTATTCTGATAAGAACGGGAAGCCGAGATCATGTTGACCATTTCATCCACCACGTTCACGTTAGGCATGGAAACATAGCCTTTCGCATCCGCCATCGGATGGCTGGGGTCGTACACCATCTTCATCGGCGCGGTGCTTTCAGCCACAGCCACCACCTTCACACCTTGCGCACCGTTCATGGGCGTTGCGGAAAAAACCACCTCTTTGGCGCGATACGGCTTGCCGTCCGCACTGGTGGTACTGTCGGCATTCGCCAGATTGCTGGCAACCACGTTCAGCCGCTGCGACTGCGCCGCCATTCCGGAACCCGCTATATTAAAAATATTAAACAGAGACACGACACTCTCCTTTTTTTGTTAAGGTTGCAAAGCCGCCGTCATGTTTTTCACATCGTTAACGACAAATGTCACGCCAACCTCGTAACGCAAGGCATTATCGGCGGCCTGGGCGCGCTCCACATCCATGTTCACCGTATTCCCGTCGGCACTCGGCTGATCCGGCCTGCGATACTGCACAGGCGCACCCATCACCGAGCTGCCTGCATTGCCTTCCAGATGCATGCCTGAAGTCGTCACCAGCGGCAATTTGGCGGTCGTCCCGGACATGGCATTTTGCAAGGCGCTGGCAAAATCAAAATCCCGCGCCTTGTAGCCCGGCGTATCGGCATTGGCCACATTGGCAGCCAGCAACTCCTGACGCGCGCCACGCAAGCTCAGTGCGGTCTGTTGAAAACGCATCGCCTCATCCAGTTTGTTGATCATTACGCACTCCAGCTCACTGAAATATAACCATGGTGAGATAATACGGCGTGCTGAAGAATTGTTATCTGCCGATTAACGGCAACTTTCCCCCTCAATTCACGGTTCTCCTGCGCTTCCCTTAATCGAGCGCAACACGCACAATGACGCCTATGAAAAAATTCTTATTGATCGCCTGCCTGTCCCTCCACAGTATCGTGGCAGCCGCTGCCACTCAGCAGGATCACGCCACCCTGAAGGAGACTATCGCCACCTTTGTGCAACAACAAACCGCAGGACTCCCCGGCAAAGTCACCTTCAAGGTGGATGACATCGATCCGCGCATCGAGCCGCACGCATGCAGCAAGGTCGAAGCGTTTCTGCCACCCGGCAGCCAGCTCATCGGCCGCGTATCCATCGGGGTGCGTTGCCTTGACACCAAGGACTGGAGTATTTTCGTCCCGGTGCAAATCACGATCAGCCGCGACCTGCTGGTCAGCGCAAGACCACTGGCACTGGGGCAAATTTTGCATGCAGAAGACCTGGCCCGGCAAACCACGGAAACCACACAAAATACCGGCATAACGGACGAACGACAGGTGATAGGCAAGGTGCTGCGCTACAGTATCGGAGCGGGATACGTTTTACGCCAGGAGATGCTGCGCAAACCCTACAGTGTCAAGCAGGGACAAGTCGTGCGTCTGATCGTCGTAGGTGGTGGTTTCAAGCTCAGCGGCTCAGGGGTTGCGCTGAATAATGCCGGCGAAGGAGAAACCGTGCAGGTTCGCACGACTTCAGGTCACGTGATAAGCGGCGCGGCAGGAGAAGAGGGCACCGTCCAAATCAGCCCGTAGGTCGGGTTTCACCCGGTCTGCTTCATGAGCCGGTCGATCAGCCATACGGTCTTGTCCAGCACGGCCAGCGCATCGCTTATCACCCCGTCGATTCCCTTTTGCCCGGCTGCATCGCTGATCAGCCGCGCGCTGATGCACAGGCGCAACGCACTCACAGCGATACCGCTGCGCACGCCGCAGGCAACCGGCTGCCCGAGCTGGCAGCGCAGCGCAGCTATACTACCCAGCCCGCTTCCATCCTCCGACACTTGCAACTGGCGATAAATTTGCTGCGTTTCTTCTCGATTGAGCGGGGTGCGGGAAAAATGCTTCTTGTCGACAGCAACGGCACCGTGCACGCGGTATAACAAAAACGGGAAAATGCTCGGCAAATGATCCCAACTGTGCGCTTCGATCAACGGCCTGCGATCGGGCTGCGGCGCCGGTAAAAACTCAAACCTCGGATCATCGTTCAGGCGCTGCTGCACGGCCTGCGCAAAGGCTCCCATGAATTCTACAATCTGGGATTGCGGCAAACTGCCAAAGCGACGCAACTCGACCAGCGCCGCTTCCCAACGCAACAACAAGCCAACGTTCGCAACATCTTCACCCGTCAACGCGGCATCGTCACCCGGCAAACCTTGCATTCTTTGCGGCAGCAGCAGAACCGCCGAAAAGGACGGACCGGTCAGGAATTTTGATCCGGTCAACGCAACCATGAAGCCCTGTTGCAGATAGGCGCGCAAGGTAGGTTTTGCGATGCGGAACTGGCAGGCATCCACCAGCACCGCAACATGCTTCCGATGGAGCTGGCCCAGTTGCATCACACAGGCCGTGCTGGGCGCAATCATTCCCGTCTTGGACTGATCCACCATGATCAGCAATACGCGACGCCCCAGCATGACGGCCCGCTCAACCGACGCACTCACCTCCGCATCGATGTCGGCCAAAGGACGCGGCATGCCGTCTGTTTCCCGCAACGACACCCTCTCTATCGCCCCTGCCGCCTTGCCGCAAAACGATGCAGACAAGGCAGCGGCCACCCCGCTGCCCGTTTCAGCCTCCTCCACCATCACCACCGTCAACGGAACACCGGCATGCAGGGCGGCAATAAAATGCGCATCCGTCCCCGATGTAGCGAACACCAGCCTGACGCCCAAATCGGACACATCGTGCAGGAGTGCTTGCCGGATGCGCTGCATCGCGCGCGCGCAAGCAATTTTAAGCGTATCAGCGCCTGCTTCTCGCAGCAGCCGTTCGCGCAAACTGTTGGCTGCCACAAATCCCGCCTGTGAAATCACCGACGCGGTGGATGAACCAAAATCCAGCAAAGCCGGATCAGGAAACGGCTGACAACCGTATTTGTTCAGACGGCTTACAGGGTCGATGGCGATGCGCGCGTCTCCCCCCGATACCAGCAGATCTTCAGTACTCGGCAAATCACGAGCGCAAACGGGTCGTTTGGATACGTTATTCGACAGCATGGATCAGCATCCGGCGAAACGCATCAAACACGAGGTGCATCTGCGGCAGCTTGTAGGGATATAGATCAACCGAGTCAAGCGCATGAACGATCATGCAACTGTCCACTTCAAAAATCAGCAGCCGCCCGTCCTGCGTTTCGGCGCAATCGATTCCCAGGTAATCCAGCCCTGTCCGCTCGTGGATTTCCTTGATTGCCGCCGCATGCCGAACTGCAAAGGTCTGGTCGAAGTCGCTCATGGCGCGCGCCTCTTCAGCCCGTTTCACGGCGCTGTCCGCCATCCCCGCATTGGCATAATGTATCATCCAGTGATCGGATATCGCCATATGACAAATAAACGGACGGCCTTCGATCAACACAATGCGGTATTTGCGGAACTGTCCATCCTTTCTGCGATAATCGACAAAACGCGAAACGAAAAATTCGTCATTCTTCATGCCTTGCAGATAAGCCGTAATCTCGCTCGCCTCATTCAGCTTTTCCAAGCCCTGCCCCGCATGGGAATCAACCGGACGGACGATAACCGGGAAATCACCATCATCCAGCACGCGGATCATCGGCAGCTCGTTGCTGCCTATCTGTTCCAGTTCACGACGGCTGACTCTCACGGTCGTCGGCATGTCCAGACCCGACACGGATTTGAGCAATTCACAGGTGTTATCGCGGGACAGCGCGGCGATGCGCTCCGGGGCATTGAGCACCGGACGGGGCCATGACGCAATGGTTGGCTGGATTTTCTGCAACAAGGGAAGATTCTGTTCGGATTCGGCTATCGCGACAAACAACACATCATGCTCCGGCAGCACCTGGGGCAGATCCTGCCTTTCGGTCACATACACGATGTCGAGCGCAACATCCGTATCTTCGAGCAAAAATTCGATAGGCGAGTTTGCCATCAAATCTCCCGGCCCCATGATGGCGAGCAGGCGGATCGCCGCCGCTGCCCGGTCAGGCAAACCACAAGGCGGCGAATAAAGCTGCCGGATCGCCAATGCCTGACGTTGTACGTCCAGACCCAATTCACGATCCCCCCTGAGTTGCAGTATCGTGGACAAGTCCATCAAAGCATTGGCATCCGCCGCGCGCGGATCGTCCCCTGCGCGCGCTATCAGCTTCACCCCTAACGAACCCATATCCGCCCCGGATACCGTCATACGCATCAGAGCGGCCAAGCCTATCAACGGCTGAGATACATCACATTGCTCAACAATTTCTGAATTCATCTTACATTCCCAACTGATATTAAACACGGCTAAGGAACCGCTGATTTATTGTCATTTCGAGCCAAGCTATAAATCTAACTACTTGATTTATAATGATTATTCTCTACGTTCGGAATGACAAACAAGAATAAATCAGTGCTACCCTAATATTTTTCGGTTTGGCTTAAAGTCGAGCCAAATGCCAGCACTGCATCGATCAGCGCGTCGATATCGCAAGCCCGGGTGCGATGATTGACGATGGCCGCACGTATCGCAAGCCGCCCTTTGATCGTTGTGGTGGAAGGCGCTGCGATGCCCGATTCCTGAATGGCGACCACAATATCCGCATTTATCCTGTCCGTGCTGCGATAGCGGAAACACACGATATTCAAAGCAACCGGCGCGAGCAATTCCAGCATAGGAGTCGTCTCTATGCGTTGCTGCAAATATCTGGCCAGCGCACAGGTGTTTGAAATAACCTGACCGAGCTTCTCTGAACCATACACCTGTAGCGTGAACCAGGTTTTCAGCGCCCGAAATCCTCGCGACAAATCCGGGCCAAAATCGCACGGCCAGGGAGAACCTGCCGCCATGCCGCGCGTCTCCCGTTGCAAATAGGCGGCAGGGGACGCGAAAGTATCCTGATGTAATTTCCCGTCGCGTACCAGAATATATCCTGCGTCATAAGGCACTTGTCCCCACTTGTGAAAATCAAACGCAATGGAATCGGCACGTTCAATACCCTTCAGCAGCGGTGCAATGTCTTTTGTCAGCATGCCCAGCGCACCGTAAGCGCCATCCACATGAAACCAGATGCCACGGCGTTCGGCCATATCGGCGATTTCATTAAGAGAATCTATCGCCCCGACATCCACCGTACCCGCTGTGGCAGCAATCATAAACGGCGTCATACCCGCCGCCCTGTCCTGTTCAATGGCCGCCTCAAGCGCTGCCGTGTCCATCCGGTATTGCGCGTTCAGCGCAATCTTGCGCAGTGCCAGCGTACCGATGCCGGCCATGTCCATCGCCTGCGCGATGCTGACGTGCGCGCTGGCCGAGGTATATGCGACCAGTCCGTCAGGTATTCCTTCCTCGCGCGCAGCAAGGCCCGCAGCGGCGGTTCGTGCCACCAGTACAGCGATAAAATTAGCCATCGAGGTACCGGTGACAAACAAGCCGCTGGCCGTTTCGGGAAAGGTAAATAATTCACGCATCCAGCGCAACAATTGGCGCTCGACTTCGACAGGAATCTGCTCCCTTCCGCCCAGGTTCGCGTTAAGACCTGCCGAGAGCATTTCCGCCAGCATCCCGACCGGCGTGCCGCCGCCATGCACCCAACCCATGAAACCCGGGTGCGCATTGCCGATCGCATAGGGCAACACATCCTGCATAAAGATCGCATGCGCCGCGGCCAGATCACCGGGCTGCGCCGGCAATGGCCGCTGGAATACCGCACGCACGTCAGCAGGTATGGCCTGCCAGACCGGTCGATCGCGCAGATTTTCCGTATATCCGAGCATGTCATCCAGCATTTGATGAGCCTGAACTCTGAAATCGTGCCAGTTTTCCGGATCCAGCGTTTCGTTGTAGTGAAGCTCGCGCAGCGATTCGTTTGCCTCCTCGCCCGCTTGCGGGAGAGGATTGAGGAGAGGGGAACGGGCATGACCGATTTGCGAGTTATTCCCCATATGGACAATATCCCCGCGAGGGTCGTCGGCATTTTCAATGCCGTCCTTTTTTTCATGCCCGTTAGATGTTATCAACATGCCTATTTCTCCATGAGCCAGTAGCCGCCAGCGTGAGAGGCTAACATACCACGTTCATCATGTTATGCTGAACAGTGGGTAAAACACGCGCCTATTCGTCCGCTTGACAGTATATTTTTTTTCAATGCAACGGCAGTTACAAAAAAAATATTAAATTAAGCTAAAGTTTTCCGAGTTATTTCCGATATAGTAGGCAACTACCGCTATTTTTAGTATCGTCAGATTGAGAGGATTGTCATGAAAATCGAAAAACAGGGAAGCGCGCTGCCCGCCGGATTGTTAAGCGAAGGAAGTCCGCGCACACCCGTCAGCAAAACCAGCCCTGCACCGCAACAACTGGGAACCAGTGTATCTCTGGGCACCACGGCAACCCAGCTGGGGAAAATGACCGCGAGCATGGCGAACACACCCGTCGCAGACGCCAATAAAGTGGCGCAAATCAAACAAGCCATCAGTGATGGGCGTTTCCATGTCAATTCAGGGGTAGTGGCTGATCGCCTGATTCAGTCCGTCCAAGACCTCATCACCAACAGCCAGGCATGACCCAGCCTGCACGCACGGAGTTACTCGCTGCGCTGGCAGAGGAGCGCCTTGCCGTTCGTGGCTTTGTTGATCTTTTGCAACAAGAGCAAAAGCTGTTGATGGAAAACAGCACTGACCCGCTGACGCTGCTCGCCGAACAGAAATCAACGCGCGCCTTCCAGCTCAACCAGCTTGCCGAGGCCAGACACCGCCTGTTACTGACTTGCGTCCCCGCACCCACTGCCGCCGCCATCCTGGAGTGGTTCAAAGAAAATAGCGCCGAAGGACTGGTCATCTGGCAGGAGATACGCGTCCTGGCAGATCAGGCCAGCCAGATCAATCGCATCAACGGCGAATTGATACAGATGAAGTTGCGCCATAATCAGCAATTGCTTGGCGCACTCAGCCGCGCGGTAAACCAGGCCAATCTGTATGGATCGAACGGGCAAGCCAGCTTTTCGACGGGCAGCGGCAGATCGCTCGGCAGCGTCTAACGGGCATGGCAAGTAGCCACCCAAAATGAAACTTGCCATGCACGTTTCCCTCACCCTAACCCTCTCCCGGAGGGCGAGGGGACGAACGAACCGCTACGCGAGTTTCACGTTAACATCTACTGCTTTTTAAATTGATTCGCCGGAGCACCCTTCAACGCTGCTGCCGGAGATGTCCGCAACTCCTGAGTGGGTACGGCCTGAACGGATGAATTGATTGACAGACTCTCAGCCTCAGCCGGATTGCCCCGTGCAAATTGCGGGGATAAGATAGTAATCGAGACCCGGCGATTCTTGGCCCTATGCTCCGGCGTATCGTTTGGCACGATAGGCTCATTCGCCGCCATACCCACCGCCGCCAAGCGTTTCTCCGAGATGCCATACGCTGCGAGCATCCTGACCACACTGCCGGCGCGTCCGGAAGACAGCTCCCAATTGGAGGGAAATTGAGCCGTCTTGATCGGCACATCATCGGTATGTCCTTCCACTTCGACCGACTGATTTTCCCGACTCAATACCAGCGCTACTTTTTGCAGCGTGTCCTGAGCGCCGGGCTGCAATTTATCCTCACCTTCCCGAAACAACATGCCGGCGCTGATATCGACCTCCACCCCGCGCCTGGTTTGACGGACACCGACCAGTCCCTGCTCAATCAACGGCGCCATCACCTGATGCAGACCGTCGTTAACCGCCTGCATTTCTGCCTGCGCTTTACGCTGCTGCTCCGCCATGCGCGCGGTACGTTTATCGACCAGAACCTTGAGTATTTGCTCCCGGTTCGCCGCCGAAGAAGCATCGTGTGAAAAAGCGACGCTCAATGAATCGCTGAAAGTCTTGTATTTGCCTTCATTGACTGAAGAAATAGAATACATCACCACAAAAAACGCAAACAACAGTGTGACGAAATCGGCGTAGGAGATCAGCCATCGGTCGTTGTTATCGTGTTCTTCGCGTTTGCGCCGGCCCGCCATGGTTAACGTGAAACTCGCGTGGCGAAACCTTGCTCCCCTCGCCCGTTTACGGGAGAGGGAGGTGTGAAGGGAACAGACATGGCGAATTCCATCAAGCTATTCATAACATTCGCCATGCCTGTCAGTCCAGGTAGCTTTGCAGCTTAAGTTCGATATAGCGGGGATTTTCACCGTTTACAATCGCAATCAGTCCATCTACGATCATGTCACGAATTTGCGTCTGCTGCAGGATGATGGCTTTCAGCTTGTTTGCTACCGGCAAAAATAACAAATTTGCAAAAGCCACACCATAGATGGTTGCGACGAAGGAAACCGCTATTCCGCCACCCAGCTTGCCGGGTTCGGAGAGGTTCTGCATCACATGCATCAAGCCCAATACCGCGCCGATAATGCCTATGGTTGGCGAATATCCCGCCGCCGCCTCCCACACACGCGCGGCTTGCCAGCGCAACTGCTCCCAGGAGCGGATTTCAATTTCCAGCACTTCGCGGATTTTATCCGCGCTATGCCCGTCCACCAGCAACTGCACCCCTTTTTTCATGAATTGATCGTCTATACCCGGAATACGCGCCTCTAGTGCCAGTATGCCTTCTTTTCGCGTGAGTGCACTCCATTCGGTTAATTGAGCTATCGAATCGCGCCCCGCCAGTTTGGGTGCGACGATCACCCAGCGCACCATCCTCACGGCAGTCATGAAGACCTTGGCAGAACTTTGCACCATCACCGCACCCAGCGTACCGCAGAACACGATCAAAAATGCCGTGCCCTGAAACAGGATGGCCAGATTACTACCCTCGATAATCTGTGCAGCCAGAATGCCCGCCAACGCTAACAGCAAACCGAACAAGGTCAGCCTGTCCATCAGTAACCTTTCAGCGAACTGCGCAGGCGCGCCACAGCCTGACTGTGCATCTGTGAAATACGCGACTCGCTTACCCCGAACACCTCGCCGACTTCACGAAGATTCATTTCCTGCTCATAAATCATGCCCATCAACATACGCTCGCGTTCCGGCAAGACATCGATCGCGCGCGTCAATTCCGTCTTGAAACGCTCGTCCTGCAACATCGCCAGCGGATCGCTATTATTGGAAAACTCGAATCGCTCGAAAAAATTGTCGTGATCCTCATCCTGAAAATCCTCGTAATAGATCAGTTGCGCACCGCGTGATTCCTGCAGCATCTGCTGATATTCAACGAGGCTGACCTCCAACTCGGCAGCGATTTCGCTCTCGGTCGGCGCACGGATCAATTTCTGCTGCAAACGGCTGACCGCCTGTTCAATCCGCCGCATATCCCTGCGCAAGCCGCGCGGCAGCCAGTCTGCACTGCGCAACTCGTCCAGCATGGCACCGCGAATACGTTGCGTTGCGTAGGTTTCGAACTGGGCGCCATGAATCTCGTCATAGCGATTCGAGGCATCCAGCAACCCCATCATGCCGGCCTGAATGATGTCGTCTATCTGCACGCTATAGGGCAATTTGCTCATCAGTTGATGAGCCAGTCGCTTGACCAGCGGTGCATAATCCCGCAAGCACTGACTTTTATCCTGCAATCCGGATGCGTTATACATAGTGCCAGTTGTAAGTTGTAAGTTGTAAGTTGTACGGATTTAACCAGCATTTAACGACTAATGGCTGGCAACTGCTGTATTGCGTTGACGCGCCAACTGCTTGATCAGGTTTTTCATCATCCGCGCTATACCGCCTTCCATTTCATCCTGTTGCATCGTCATCTTCAGCACGCTTTGCGACAAGGCCATACAGGACTGGCTGGACAAGGCAGAAGGATAGGCTTCCACCACGGATCGAGCCAGTTGCGTTGAACGTTTCAACCTGTCATCCAGTGGAATATAACCCAGATATTCGAGTCGTGCAGAGAGTTTACTCCTGGCAACCTTTTCCATGTTGCCAAACGCCAGACGGGCGGCCTCTTCACTGGCGACTTTGTTCACCACGACTTCAAAGCGCAGCCGCGCATTTTCCAGCGCCAGACGTTTAATCAGCGCGTAACTTTCGGTAATGCCGCTCGCGCTCGCATCCATCACCACCAGCAACCTGACTCCCGATGCAAGACTGGATGAGATGGCAGACGAACCTGCCAACATTGCACCGTCCACCAGCATCACGTCCACGCCGCTGCTGACTTCAGCCAGAATATGATCCAGCCTGTGCTGCTCGGCCGGATTCAGCTTATCCAGCACGCGCATCAGGCGGGCAACAGGCAGGATCGCATAACCTTTGCCGGCCAGCATCGCATCGACAAGCGCGCATATCCCCTGCACAACATCCAGCAGATCGTGGCGCGCAAACAATCCCAGACTATCGGTCAAATTATGCGGCGCAGGATTTTCGTCCAGCACCAACACGTCACGGCCGGCACTGCACAGTGCAGCGGCCAGATTAAGCGTCACGCTGGTGCGCCCCACGCCCTGCTTGCCTGCCACCAGCGTGATGATCTGAGTTTGGTTACTGACCAACATGCGGCGCAACCCTTCGGCCTGATCGTCAACTCCCAACCGCTGCGGCGCAGTCTGCCCGGCCTGCATCCGATCCAGCTCATCGAACGGCAAGGTATCAAATTGCATAGCTCACCTCGCCGGAAGCTTCCGAACCGGAATCGGCCATCATCGTCGGGAACTCAAGCTCCTCCAGCGTGAACGGGGTTTTTTCATCCACCGGCTTAAACGCCCGATGCAACAAAATTTCGATGTTGACGGGATGCAAGTCCTCCGGCACGCGCTGCCCGTTGGCCATGAAATGCATCAGCAACCGGTGGCGCACCACGACATCCAGCACCGCGCCGAGATTCGCCGCCTCATCGAGCTTGGTTGCGATACAGCCGATCACCTTGTTGCTGTAATACATGCGCACCACGTCTTCCAGCGTATCGCCGCCGCTGGTCGCATTCAACACCAGCAGACGCTGCACACCGGCCGCATCGAACATTTCGCTCTGCTCTGACACACGTTCATCGCGCTGCCCCATTCCCACCGTATCGATCAACACCAGATGCTTGTGGCGCAGAGCAGCAAGCGTCAGGCGCAAATCGTCAGCGCCCTTTACCGCATGCACCGTCACCCCGAGTATCTTGCCATAAATTTTCAACTGTTCATATGCGCCTATCCGGTAGCTGTCCGTGGTGAGCAAGGCCACCTTATCCGCGCCATAACGCACTACCGCACGCGCCGCCAGCTTGGCGGTTGTAGTGGTTTTCCCGACCCCGGTCGGACCGATCAGTGCATAAACACCACCCTTGGCAACGATATCATCGTCAGCACCCGCCACACGCACATTGCGTTTTATCACCTGTTTGATCCAGGACTCGCCCTTCTCATTGCCTTCCGGCATCTTGTCAAGCAACTGGCGAGCCAGCAGCGGGCTGAAACCGGCATTGAGCATGCGGCGCAACATTCCGGCGCGCTGGGGATCGCGCTGTTGCACATTATTCCACGACAAGGTTTCAATCTGCTTTTGCAACATGCTGTGCATGGATTTAATCTCGCCGAGTATCGAATCCTGCGCAGCCTGGTTTGTCTTGCGACGTTCGATCATCTCAACAGGCTCAGCTGTTCTGGCCGGAGGCTGCTGTGCGGCAACGCCGGCCAGCGGCACCATCTCATCATTCGCCATGGCGACAATTTCCACGCCCTGCGGAGTCTTGCGATTCGACAGTATGATGGCCTCCTCGCCCAGCTCGCTGCGTATCTCTCTTAACGCCTCACGTGCGGTTGTGGCGATGAATTTTCTGATGTTCATGCATTTCCTCCTACCAACGACGTTACCCGGATGGTTTTAAAGTCCGGTACTTCATCATGCGAAATAACCCTTAAATTCGGCACGCTGCGTTTCAAAAAGCGTGCCAGCAAATCCCGTAACTGGGCCGGCACCAGCATCACGGCTGGCAGCCCCATTTGCTCCTGTCGCTGTACGGCAGCGCGCGATTCATTCAGCACGGTGTCCGCCAGCCCCGGCTCTATGCCGATGCCATTCTGGCTCGCCTGCATCGCCTGCATCAGCACATGTTCAAGCTCCTTGTCCATGCCGATCACCTGCAACTCCTGCGTAGCGGGATAAAACTGCTGCACGATGGCGGGCCCCAGCGCAACTCGCACCAGGACAGTCAACTGGAAGGCATCCTGAGAGCGCTGCGCATTGTCTGCCAGCGTTTCCACGATGGTGCGCATATCGCGGATGTGCATCCCTTCATCCAGCAGATTTTGCAGCACTTTCTGCACGGTACCCAGCGGCAGGGTCTTGGGCACCAGATCCTCCACCAGCTTGGGTGCCGTCTTGGCCAGATGGTCGAGCAACTGTTGCACCTCCTGGCGTCCCAGCAACTCGGCAGAACGGGTGCTGAGCAAGTTGCTCAGATGGGTTGCGACCACCGTACCGGGATCCACCACGGTATACCCCATGATCTGCGCCTGTTCGCGCAGTCCGGCGTCTATCCATGTGGCGGGCAGACCGAATGCAGGATCTTTGGTTGCCGTGCCGATCAACTCACCCGTCACGCTGCCCGGATTGATCGCCAGAAATTGCTGCGGATACGCCTCGCCGGAACCGATTTCCACTCCCTTGAGCGTGATGCGATAGGCATTAGGCCGCAGATCCAGATTATCGCGAATATGTACCGGGGGCGGCAGAAAGCCGATGTCCTGCGTAAATTTTTTGCGTATTCCTTTGATTCTGCGCAGCAAGTCTCCATCCTGCGCCTTGTCGACCAGCGTAATCAGGCGATAACCGACTTCCAGCCCCAGCACATCCACCTGCGCGACATCTTCCCAGCTTGCATCGCTGGGTTCCGCAATCAGCGGGGCTGCCGCCACTTCCGCCTGTTCCTGTTCTGCCGTTTTTTCGGTTTTTTGCGACATGTAATAGGCCAGCCAGACCATGCCGCCTGCCAGCAGCAGGAATGAAAAGTGCGGCATGCCGGGTATCACGCCCATCATGCCGACAATCGCTGCGGTCAACATGATGATCTGGGGTTGCTTGAACAGCTGACCCATCATCTGCTCACCGATATTTTCACTGGTGGAGACACGACTCACCACCACACCCGCCGCCGTTGAAATCACCAGCGCCGGAATCTGCGCCACCAGACCATCGCCGATCGCCAGCAAGGTGTAATTCTTGGCCGCCATGGCGATATCCATATTGTGCTGCAACACCCCCACGATCAGTCCGCCGATCAGGTTAATGAACAGGATGAGTATGCCCGCTACCGCATCGCCGCGCACAAACTTGGAAGCACCATCCATCGCACCGTAAAAATCCGCCTCCTGACCGATTTCGGCACGCCGCTTGCGCGCCGCATCTTCACCGATCAGCCCTGCGTTAAGGTCGGCATCGATCGCCATTTGCTTGCCGGGCATCGCATCCAGGGTGAAGCGCGCGCCCACTTCAGCGATACGTCCGGCACCCTTGGTGATGACCATGAAGTTGATGACCACCAGAATCGCGAATACCACGATGCCCACCGCGTAATTGCCGCCCACCAGAAAATGACCGAACGATTCGATCACCTTGCCCGCCGCATCGGGCCCGGTATGACCCTGCAACAGCACCACCCGGGTAGAGGCGACATTGAGCGACAGGCGCAGCAACGTAGTCATCAGCAATATAGTCGGAAAAGACAGAAAATCCAGCGCCTTGGTGGTGTTCATGCTGATGAGCAATACCATCACGGCAACTGCGATGTTAAACGTAAACAGAATATCCAGCAGCATCGGCGGCAATGGCAGCACCATCATCGCCAGTATCATCACGATCAATACAGGACCTGCCAGGCCTCGCAGTTGCAGACTGTTTTTAAGAAAAGTCCGTATCGAGTCTAGCTTCATGAGGTAACCCCACTGGTTGGATCAAGTTCGGCGGGTACAGGCAAATTGCCCGGCTGCGCAGGGCGTGCGCCACCTTCCGTCTGATAACGCTTCAATTGATAAACGTAGGCCAGCACTTCGGCGACGGCCGTATACAATGCTTCCGGGATGGACTCGCCGATTTCGGTATGTTTGTGCAGCGCACGCGCCAGCGGCGGCGCTTCGAGTATCGGCACATGATTTTCCACGGCAATCTCACGTATACGCTGGGCGATCAGATTGGAACCCTTGGCCACCACAGTGGGCGCGCGCATGCCATTTTCACTGTATTTCAGCGCAACGGAATAATGAGTAGGATTGGTCACCACCACGTCGGCAGTCGGTATTGCGGCCATCATGCGACGCCGCGCCGCTTCACGCTGCATGCTGCGTATGCGCCCCTTGACCTCCGGATTGCCGTCTGTTTCCTTGGACTCCTGACGCACTTCTTCCTTGGTCATCATCAGTTTTTTATTGTGATCATAAAGCTGAAACGGCACATCCACCGCCACGATCAGCAGCATCGCCCCGACGATCGCCAGGAAACTGCCGCCAACCAGATAGCCCATTTGCGAAATTGCCGTGCTGATCGACAAGCTGGCCAGTTGCAGTACATCATCGCGATGTTGCCAGATCACCCAGGTTGCCACGCCGCCCACCACAACCGCTTTGCCGAGTGCCTTGCCCAGCTCCACCAGCGCGTGGGTAGAAAACATCCGCGCAATGCCGGATACCGGATTCATACGCGAAAATTGCGGCATCAAAGCCTCGGGACTGAACAACCAGCCGTTCAACAACAACGGGGATAACAGAGCCGCCAGCAGCAGCGTCAACAGCACAGGGGCGAAGATAATCAACATTTCCGAGGATAGCTCATACAGATGCGGAATCAGCAATTCAGGCTTGAAAACCAGATCCTGGCTGATGGTCAGGCCGTTGTGCAACAATCTTACCATCTGCGCATTGAGGGACGCGCCCATAAACCAAAGCGTAGCACCGCCTGCCAACAGTATGGAAAATGTGGAAAGCTCATGCGAACGGGCGACCTGACCTTTTTCTTTTGCCTGGTCAAGTTTCCGCTGCGAGGGTTGTTCTGTTTTTTCTAGATCGCTGTCTTCTGCCATGATGGGCTCCGCTATTGATGCGGATTATAGGCAAATCATCCTGATTCAATCAGGTGAATAAGGCGGCATTTATCTGGCTTTTCAATACGTTCAAGGCGAAACAGCAAGTAAACAGGCAAGACAAACACCAATTCCACCTTAAAACAGGCCGTTATTCGCGAGCCGGATCTCCCGGGCGTATTGCCGCGATATGGCCGTTTTACAGCAAAGTCACGAGCTTAACGGGCAGCGCGCGCAGAACGCGCACCAGACCTTTAAATGGCAAGATAGGCGACCGCTTCAGAACCATTGCCAAAATATTTCAACTGATTGCACACGGCTCCAACCAAGGCTATGCCACGCCCATGCCGCTGCTGGTTCGCATGCAAGCCGATTGTCTGAATCCTGGAGAAATCAAATCCATCTCCGCTATCGCTGACCGAGATTTTAAGGCAACCGCACGACTTGCAATTAATCCTTTCAAAACGCAGGGTAATCTGCCCCGCTTCCAGCCCGGCAAGACGCGCCGTACGTTCTGCAAAGTAAATATCCATCCCGTCCGGTTGATCCTTCATAGCCGAATCCAGTTTAAGTACGCCGTAATCCAGCGCATTGCTGAACAATTCGGAAAGTACCAGAAACAGCTTACTGTCTGTTTGCCTGCCCTCTATTTCGTGCTTGACTGCAATTTTAGGCAAGCGCCCATTGAGAAACAACTTACTGTCCGTTTGCCTGCCCTCTATTTGCCTCACAACATCCAGCAGAAAAGGCACCACATCCGGGTGTTTGAGTTGCTGCGCCTTCAGCAACAATGAAACCTCCCACTCGTGAACTTCAACACCGCTGTGCCCGCACTCCTGCGGTTCGATATCCAATTTCTTTATCTGCAAAGTCGGATACGGCGGCGCCATCGTAACAACAGGCTGGCAATCGACCATAATCAGCGCAATGTCGTCAACCGGCGGCTGGCCTGCCAGATGATTTTCAATCGCACCGACCACTCTGTCGAACAACGGCACGGATGACGACTGCTGCTGCGCTTCCCGCAACAAACCGCTCTGGCCCAGCATCCGACCGTCATCCACCTTGATTTCTGTCGCACCGTCCGAGCACAACAACAAATGGCAGGATCGATCTGCCAGCATGTAATACTCCAACCCTGCATCGAACTTGTCGCTGTCGAGCACACCGAGAGGCAAATGTCTGGACTCGAAACTGTGCACGACCTGAATTCCATCAGAGTCCAACAACAACGCCGATGGCAAGCCTCCGTTCCATACCTGAATGACGCCGGTATCAGGATTGATCGACAACATCGCAGCCGCTACAAAACGCGGCAGTGGCAGATACTCGCGCACCCGACAGTTGATTTCGAGCAAGATGGCCGTAATGTCGAATCCCTTGGCTGTCATTTGATAAAAAGGTTTGGTAATCGGAATCACCGCCAGCGCCGCTGTCAGCCCATGTCCGGCACTATCGGCCAGCAACACATGCAAACCGTTATCAGGGCTGCGTGCGAATGCAATCAGGTCTCCGCTGAAATTTTCGGCCGGCTTGAGCAAAAAACGCACCCGAGGATCGCTGATCTTGTCGATGGCTGTGAAACGTTCGATAAAGGCACGTGCGGCAACCGTTTCCTCCTCGATGCGCGCCCGATACTCCACCAGGCGCTTGCTCTGTTCAAGACGGATTTGAAACTGACGGATTTTCGCCTGAAGGATTTCAAAATTAACCGGTTTGAACAGATAGTCATCTCCGCCCGCCCGCAAACCTTCAACCACCTTCTGGTTGGCAGCTTGTGCAGAGAGAAACAGGATAGGGAACCAAGTCTCATAGCGGCGGCGCATCTCCCGCACAGCATCGAATCCGCTCATCCCGGGCATCTGTACATCCATCAACACCAGATCGGGGATTTTCTGCTCACACAGGGCGAGCGCCGCGCTGCCCCCCTCGACCATGCTCGAAAAATAGCCCATTTTTCTGAGCATCGCCGACATCAGTCGACAGTTGACAACGGAATCATCCACGATCAACACGTTCAGCAATTCTCCCGTACCTGCGCTCATTAACTCTCCAGCCATTTACAGGATTTTGAATAGCTTGCTGAAATTGGCAATATCGAGAATCTGCGAAATAAACTGATTGGGCTTGACCAGCACCACAGCTTTTCCCGCTGCCTGCGCGCGTTCACGCAGCAGCATCATCATGCCGAGCGCAGAACTGTCCAGATATTCGACCCTGCTCAATTCAATCTCGATCTCGCGTACATCGGCATTTTCCAGCGGCGATGTGTAAGCGGCCTTGAAATCTCGATGCACCTGAAAATCAAAACGTCCCGACATTGAGATACACGCAGTATGGTCACGGACGTCCACATTGATACTCATGCTTGCTCCTTAAATAAAAAATCAGACCCGATTGCTTTTGCCACTGTGTCTGGCAAGATACTCCAGAGTATGGCGGGAAATATTTTGCAGCGGCATGACTTCACATGCGCCGCCTACCGCAATCGCCTCTCTGGGCATGCCGAAAACCACGCAACTCGCCTCGTCCTGAGCAACCGTGTGCGCGCCTGCCTCCCTCATTTCCAGCATACCCTGCGCACCATCCTTACCCATGCCGGTGAGTATAATACCTAACGCATTCGCGCCTGCAACATTGGCCGCAGAACGGAACAACACATCAACCGACGGGCGATGACGGTTCACCGGCGGCCCTTGACTGAGCTCAGTCATATAGTTCGCGCCGCTGCGACGAAGCAGAAGATGAGAATGACCAGGCGCGATATAGGCATGACCCGGCAGTATCCGCTCATTATGGCAAGCTTCCTTGACAGATATCTTGCACAGGCCATTCAGTCG
Source organism: Pseudomonadota bacterium (assembly GCA_021783855.1). The sequence continues at coordinate 16,541 of JAJXTL010000011.1, read as the reverse complement.
TTCAGCGAACGACTTGGTAAACGCTTCAGGCATATGCTGAGTCACCAGAATTCCCGGCACATCGGCAGGCAAGCGTGTCAGCACCTCCTTGATCGCTTCTGTACCCCCTGTCGAGGCGCCGATGATAATCAGCTTCTCTGTAGAGAAAAAGCTACCGGCAACGCTGGGCAAAATGGCGTCGGCAGAAAGCCGCTCCGTAACTGACGCTGACTGAACCGTTTTGCGCACACGGGCCTGGGCCGCAGCACGTATCTTGTCGGTAATCTCGACGGCATATTCTTCCATGCCGCGCGCGATATCTATCTTGGGTTTGGATACAAAATCCACCGCACCCAGCGCCAGCGCCCGGAAAGTAATGTCGGATCCATGCTCGGTCAGAGTGGACACCATCACCACCGGCATCGGACGCAAACGCATCAGGCGTTCCAGAAACTCCAGTCCGTCCATCCTGGGCATTTCCACATCCAGCGTCAATACGTCGGGATTTAACGTCTTGATCATATCGCGCGCCACTAGCGGGTCAGGCGCTGCCCCCACGCACTCCATATCCGCTTCCCGATTGATCAACTCCTTCATCACGCTGCGGATCAGCGCTGAATCGTCAACTACCAATACCTTGATTTTACGGTTTTCCATATTCCCTCTAACGGGCATGGCAATGATGCCACCCCTCATAATGAAGCTCGCCATGCCCGGAAAAACGCATCGCTACGCGAGTTTCACGTTAATCGAACAACTCGACATCGCCCCCCAGGTTTGAGTAATGCAGGCGCGAGCCGTATTCCGTTTCACGGTTGACAATCGTATCGTTGTGCACTTTTTTCAACTTCTTCACGCGGACTCTTCCGGTGTTGGGGAAGTAATATACCTTGCGAGGGTAAATATCCAGCAGATCCTGTGCGGCCAGATGAATTTTTTCAGTCTTGAGAAAGTTCAGCACAAACTGCGCATTGCGCTCGCCGACATTGGCAATCGTAAAACCGCGCAACACCGCGCCGCCGCCAAATACCTTAGCCTCAAAATTGCTGCGCCTGGCGCCCATTTTTAGCAACTGATTGATCAGAATTTCCATTGCATACGTGCCGTAACGAGCCGATTCGCCCAGCGGATTGCTCTGATCCCGCCCGCTATCGGGCAACATGAAGTGATTCATGCCGCCTATGCCGCTGACCTTGTCCCGTATGCAGGCGCACACACAGGAACCCAGTACCGTCACCAACACCATATCCCGCGCTGTCGCGTAATATTCTCCGGGCATGATCTTGGCCGCCTCGGAATCATGCTCCCGATCGAAATAGAGATTGGGCGCCAGCAGCTCTTCGAAGCCACGATCAGCCATGAAATATCACCCGCGCTTTACCTGGCGCCATGAGCATGCGTCATTTTGGTCAGCTCATATACCGTCTTGCCGCGCAATCTGAACAGATGCGTGGCATTATGAAAACTCTCCGAATGACCGGCGAACAACAGACCATCATGCTGCAACAGGGGTACAAACCTTTCCAGTATCTTCAACTGTGTTTCCTTGTCGAAGTAGATCATCACATTGCGGCAGAATATCGCATCCAGCGGGCCGCGTACCGACCAGTCAGGACTTAACAGATTCACCTGTCTGAAGGTAATCATGGCGCGCAACTCCGGCCTCACCCGCACAAACCCTTCCTGAGCGCCTGTGCCCCTGAGAAAAAAACGCTTAATCACCTCCGGTGAGAGCTTTTCGACTCGTTCGAGCGGATAAACCCCCGCTTCGGCTTTAGCCAGCACGTTTGTATCAAGGTCAGTGGCCAGAATGGTCACAGGCGGCGTAAAACTGCCGAATGCATCCACCATGGTCATCGCCAGCGAATAAGGCTCCTCGCCGGTCGAGGCCGCCGAACACCACAACGAAATTGAACGATGCCCCTTGTGCCGGACGACATGCTCAGCCAGCAACGGAAAGTGATGCGCTTCGCGGAAAAACGAGGTCAGGTTGGTGGTCAGCGAATTTGCAAAGGCTTCCCATTCGGCCACGTTATTACTCTCCAGCAACGCCAGGTAATCGCGAAAGTTGTTGATACCCGTCGCCCGCAAGCGGCGCGCCAGACGGCTGTAAACCATATCCTGCTTGGACGCATTGAGTGAAATACCGGCATGATCGTAAATCAGCTCCCGTACCCGCTCGAAGTCCTTCGCCGTGAACACAAATTCGCGGTCACGACCTGCACTTGATTGAAGATTCGTGTCCATAATTCCCTTAAAACTCTTCCCACTCGCCATCGGTGGCACGGGCCTGGGGCTTTGCAAGGGCTTTGCGTACAGGGGCCGCGACTTTACGTGCAGGGGCTGCATGACGGGCAACCGGGGCGCGACGGGTATCATGTGAATTACTCCCCATATCGTCCAGTTTGAAGCTTCCCACCGACACCGACAAACTCTGCGCCTGCTCTTCGAGGGACTCAGCCGCCGCAGCCGCTTGTTCGACCAGCGCCGCATTCTGTTGGGTTACTTCATCCATCTGGGTAATCGCCAGATTCACCTGCTCGATGCCGGCGCTTTGCTCCACCGAAGCCGCAGTAATTTCTGACATGATGTCGGTCACCCGACGAATGCTGGTCACAATCTCTTCCATGGTTTGCCCGGCTTGCTCAACCAGCTTGCTGCCACCCTGAACTTTATCTACCGAGTCGCCGATCAAGGTCTTGATTTCTTTCGCTGCGGCCGCCGAGCGCTGTGCGAGATTGCGCACTTCGCCCGCCACCACCGCGAAGCCCCGGCCCTGCTCGCCTGCGCGCGCCGCTTCCACCGCCGCGTTCAGCGCCAGAATATTGGTCTGGAACGCGATTCCGTCGATCACCGAGATGATGTCCACAATCTTGCGCGAGGACTCATTGATCGAATCCATGGTCACAACCACCTGACTCACCACAGCCCCGCCCTTGGAGGCCACATCGGATGCGCCGATCGCCAGTTGGTTAGCCTGCTTGGCATTTTCGGCATTCTGCTTAACGGTGGAGGTCAACTCTTCCATGCTGGAAGCGGTTTCTTCCAGGCTGGACGCCTGCTCTTCGGTGCGCTGCGACAGATCGCTGTTGCCAGCCGCGATTTCCTGCGCGGCAGTATTGATAGCGTCGGTGGCTTCCTTGATCTGCCCGATGATCTCCTTCAGTTTTTCAACCGTAGTATTGGAGTCATCCTTGAGTCGCCCGAAAAGGCCGGCATATTCGTTGGTGATTTTTTCCGTCAGATCGCCGCGGGACAGTGCGCCAAGCATCCGCACCACTTCATTGAGTGCAGATTCGCTGTTCACCATGAGCTTGTTAATCCCTTCACCCAATTGCTGAAAGAAGCCTGACTTGCCTTTCATCTCCATACGAAGACTGAAATCGCCCATGACAGCGCCTTCCACGATCGTGGCAACTTCTTTCTCTACAGCCACTTCCAGAGTACGGTCTGTCCATTCGACCACCGAACCCAATCGTTCATTTTGCTCATTGATGATAGGGTTCGCCACTAACGAGAAGGTACGCCCGCCGATCATGATCTGGCTCCTGAAAGTCGAGGTGAACGTCGCAAGCAACTGTTTCTGATGCGCGGGATTCTTGTGAAAAGTATCGATCGATGTGCCGATCAGGCGAGACACATCGAAATTCGGCAAATCGCGGCGGATATCGTTCTGCGCATTGGTCAGCATCGGCACGATGGCCTTGTTCATGTAGATGATGTTGCGATCATTGTCGGCGATCATCACGTTGGTCGCGACGTTATCCAGGGCATTTCTAATACGCAGGTTCTCGTCCCCGACACGTTTGTTCTCGGTGGCGATATCCAGCAGGTTGCCATTCATGGACTTCAACGCCTGCATCAACCGTCCGGTTTCTTCGCTGGAACTCACCTCTATTTTCTGGGTCAGATCGCCCTTTGCGATGATGTTGGCCACTGCAATCGCCTTTTCCAGAGGACGCGTGATGCTTCGCGTCACCCAGAAGGCGATGCCCATGCCCAGCAGGATGGAAACCGCCCCGATGATCAGCATCAGGTTGCGGGCCGCATCATAACTTGCCGTTGCGGCATCCGCCGACTCCTTGCCCAGGTCATTCTGAAACTGAGCCAAGTCATCCAGGGCGTCTTTCCATTTGCCTACGGCAGGCGCGGACTCATTCAGCAACATGTCGATCGCCACCTTGTTGTCGCCCGCCATAGCGCTCTGCAGCACCTTGTCCTGAAGAGGTTCGGCGACGCCCCGCGCTTCGCGGATTTTATCCTGCAACTCCGCGCCGCGACTGGTCTTGGGCATCTGCGCAATTTTGTCGACCGCATCTGAGTAGATGAGTCGCATCGCTTCGATGCGCTTAACCTCGGCCTGCTTATCTGCCTGGTTAGTCAATAAAAGCACGTTGCGTATGTTGATCGCAGCATTGTTCACCGCGCCGCGCGCCTGGAGGATCAACACGATTTTTTTGTTGTCGACATCGGTTATCTGGTGAAGTTGCTCGCTGAGTCCTGCAAGGCGGCTCAATCCCAACCAGATCAGGACTACCAACAATATCAGCACGACACCGAAACCCAGAGCGAGCCGAGCACCTATTTTCATATTCTTGAACATGGTGATTCCCTTATGATAGTAAAAATCAACTCAATGCTTCGTCGAACAGTTCCATGTCCCGACTGGACAACAGCTTTTCGATATCCATCACGATAATCATGCGTTCATCGACGGTGCCGAGTCCCTGTATATACTGTGTGTCCAGGGAAGAGCTGAATTCCGGCGCCGGTTTGAGCTGATCGGCAGCCAACGCGATCACGTCGGACACGCCATCCACCACAATGCCCACCACCCGATTGACAACATTTAAAATGATGACGACCGTGAACTGATCGTATCCGACCCGCCCCAGGTGAAACTTGATGCGCAAGTCCACAATAGGCACGATGATGCCGCGCAGATTGATCACTCCCTTGATGAATTCAGGTGCATTGGCGATCGTGGTCACCGCGTCATAACCGCGTATTTCCTGCACCTTGAGAATATCGATACCGTATTCCTCCTGCCCCAGCGTGAAGGTCAACAACTCCCTGTTTCCTCCGTTCGGCACCTGCTCTTCGTTTGCCTGCATGATGCGCTCCTTAATTTTCCCGCGTTCAAACAAAATACTGCCCATGAATCAAATCTGTGCCAGCTTGAGCAGCGCACTCACATCCATAATCATCGCCACACGCCCGTCACCCATGATGGTGGCGCCCGACACGCCGACCACCTTGCGGTAATTGGTCTCAAGACTCTTGATCACTACCTGATGCTGGCCCACCAGATCGTCCACAAACAAGGCAATTTTACGACCGTCAGCTTCGAGCAACACCAGTATGCCCTGTGACGGATCGGTGACCCGTGGCACAATGTTGAATATTTTATGCAGCGCGATCAGCGGCAGGTATTCACCGCGCACCTGCACCACCTGCCCCTGCCCGCTGATGCCTTTGATATCGGCAGCCGCCGGCTGCAACGACTCGCTGATAAAACTGAGCGGCACAATGTAGATTTGCTCGCCCACCGCAATCGACAAACCGTCCAGTATCGCCAGCGTCAGCGGCAGTCGTATGGTAATGGTGCTGCCCTGCCCCTCACGGGATGCAATCTCGACACGCCCGCCGATACCCTCGATATTCCGCTTCACCACATCCATGCCGACGCCGCGACCAGACACATCGGTGATCACGGCGGCGGTGGAAAATCCCGGCGCAAAAATCAGCTGCCACACTTCACCGTCCGTCATCGTGTCAGTCACTGCCAGGCCCTTCTCGCGCGCCTTGGCAAGTATCCTGCCGCGGCTCAACCCTGCGCCATCGTCCGACACTTCGATCACAATATTGCCGCCCTGATGAGCTGCGCGCAGGGTAATGGTGCCCTGCGGGTTTTTGCCTTTGGCGATGCGTTCTTCAGGCAACTCGACGCCGTGATCCAGGCTGTTGCGCACCAGATGGGTCAACGGATCGCTGATTTTTTCGATCAAACCCTTATCAAGTTCCGTACCTTCCCCCATCAGTTTGAGCTGCACTTTCTTGTCCAGCTTGGCCGCAAGATCGCGCACCAGACGGGGGAAGCGACTGAACACAAAGTTGATCGGCATCATGCGTACCGACATCACGGATTCCTGCAGTTCACGGGTATTTCGTTCGAGTTGCGCCAGACCATTGACCAGACGTTCATGCAATACCGGATCCAGATGAGAGGCGGTTTCCGCCAGCATGGACTGGGTAATCACCAGTTCACCGACCAGATTAATCATCTGGTCGACTTTCTCGACACTCACCCGAATCGAGGTCTCGGCTGCCGGCACCTTGTCGGTTACGCGGCGCTGGGCTGTCTCCTCGGGCTTGGCGGACATAAGCGGCAGCTTTTCCGTATCCACGAAGAAACCATAGCCCTGCGCCTCTTCGACACCCGCCTTGACCTGCTCAGGCTCAACAAAGAAACCGTAACCCGGATCAGGCTCGGATTCTGCCTTGACGGGCTCGATCTCATCAAAAAATCCATAGCCCTGATCGACAGCCGGTGTGACAGGTTCAACCTCATCGAAAAATCCATAACCCGGATCATCGGCGGAAGGGTCGCCGCAAAGCGGCGGGGCACCCCCGGACGTACCCCCTGCGGGCACGGCGGAAGGGTCGGCGCGTTGCGCCGGGGACACACCGGACGCGCCCCCTGCGAGTGCGACAGCGGGCACATCTTCTGACAGCTTGTTGTCACCAAGCTGCGTGATGCTGAGTTGTTCAGGATCGAGGAAAAAAGAAAAAATCTCGCCCAGCTCCAAATCAGAAAGATAGGTATACAGTTTTAACGTGACAAAATCGGCGCCGATCTGCTGATTTTCAATTTTGCCGATATTGCCCATCTCTTCCAGCAGATTATTGAGTTCGGTTTCGCCGGGAAAAATGGCGGGGGATTTGACGAACTTGACCTGATAAATATGCTGCACGGAAGCGGGAGTTGCTGTTTCTGGTGTAATGCCGGGGGGGTTAGCTGCGTTTGTGGTGTTTGGCAAACCGTGCTGCTGTTCTCCTTTTGCAGTGCTCGCAAGACCGCAAGGGTCTTCACCTGAAAACATAGTCGCGCTATGCACTCCTTTTTTTAAGCGAGGGGGTACGTCCGGGGGCGCCCCGCCGCTTTGCGACGACCCTGCCGCCGTCAACTGCACCAGCCTGGCGCGGATTTCTTTAGAAGCAGTCAAGTCGGCGATGGTGCCATTCTGGTGCGCTTCCTGCAAACCGGTCAACACATCCCCAGCCTGTAAAAAAGCATCCACCATATCGGCGGTAATGATAATCTCATTCTTGCGGATGCCATCCAGCAAAGTCTCCAGCACATGTGTCACTTCAGTCATGTCGGTAAAACCGAAGGTTCCGCTACCGCCCTTGATGGAATGGGCAGCACGAAAAATGGCATTCAACTGATCGGGATCAGGCGCATCCAGATCAAGCGCCAGCAATAGACTTTCCATGCTGGCCAGATGCTCTGCGGACTCCTCGAAAAACACCTGGTAAAACTGGCTCATGTCGATGGACATCGGCTTTTCCCTGAATGCGTAAAATTCTAATTGAACCCAGTGTAGCTCGTGCAGCGTCCGACCGCTTCGACAGGCTCAGGACAGGCATGGCGGGCACAGCCCACCACGTATTAACCAATCACTTTTTTGACCACTTCCAGCAGCTTCTGAGGATCGAACGGCTTGACCAGCCAGCCGGTTGCCCCGGCCGCTTTGCCTTGCGCCTTCATGACATCGCCCGATTCGGTGGTCAACATCAGAATCGGCGTAGTTTTGTACTGCGGCAGACCGCGCAGTGCTTTAATCAGGGTCAACCCATCCATTTTCGGCATATTCTGATCGGTCAACACCAGGTCGACCTTATTTGTTTTTGCCTTATCCAGGCCCGCCTGTCCATCTTCCGCCTCGATAACAGCGTAACCCGCCGACTTCAGGGTAAAAGCCACCATTTGCCGGATGGAGGCAGAATCATCAACAGTTAACACAGTCTTGGCCATAGTAATCGCTCTGTAAGTAGTTTAAAAAACCGTCCGCTCCGTATGAAAATCCGACTGGTTCAACACCCAAGGTAACCAACAACATTTACCCAAGCCGGACGAGTTTATTTCCATCGTGTGACGAACATATGATACATCGCAAGCCCGTCAGAACAACTCGACATCGCCCGTTGCAAAACTGTCCTGAGCAACCGGGTTCGATTTTTTTGCATCCAGCGAAACGACATGTTCATGCAGCGAATCGGTATAGGCAGCGATCTGTTCGAGATATTCGCGGCGCGATGGACTGTCCGCGCCCAGCCCCATTTCGCTTGCAACTTCCTGCAAGGCGGCAAGGCGCATCTGGGCATGACTGATCAGTTGCGAACTCATGTCCTGAAATTGCAGGGTCGATATTGCCACGGAAACGTTCTGTTCTACCTTTTTGTTGATATGGTTAAGTTCAATCGAATCCCTTGCGATGGCTTCATTGAGCTCAGTAAGATCCTGCATCATCACGTTGACATGCTTTTTGGATTCCATCACGTGCGACATATCGGTTGCCGCCAGCGTGTTGATGGAAGTCTCCGCAGCAATCAGCGATTCATTGACGTTGCCAACCAGGCGGCGTATCTGGCTGCTGAACTTGTTGGTTTTTTCGGAAAGATTGCGCACCTCATCCGCCACCACAGCGAAACCACGCCCTGCTTCTCCAGCTCTTGCCGCTTCGATCGCCGCATTGAGGGCAAGCAGATTGGTCTGTTTGGCGATACTTTCCACTTCAACCAGAATGTCGAGTATGCCTGAGACCTGCCCGCTCATGGCATCGATTCTCTCCACCAACTCCATCGCCCTTGTACTGTTTTGCACCGTACTGTCGACAAAATTGTTCATCGCCACTTCGGTTTCGCGCACGAACCGCTCGAATTTCTGTTTCGTGCTTTCCTCATCACTCTCATCTCCTCCGCCCGTGATGGAAAGTACCAGCACCTGCTGTGCCTGCACCTCATCGGCCATCGAAGTAAATGTCGCAACCAGCGTATTGATGGCCTCACTGAGTATGGTCTGCGTATTGGTCATCTCGGTATGGGCCGATGCAAGCTGCCCCTTCATCTCACGACCGAACTTTACATGAAATGCGTTGCTTTCATGGATCAGCGTCACATCCTCCCGCGCGGATGACTGGGCATCCTCCCCGGTTTGCCCGCTGCATGCCTGCTTCAACAGGAAAACCCAACAAAACACCATGCATAGCCACAGCAGCGCGTCTGCGAGCGCAGCATTGCCCAGGTACAGAGCATGCCCTCCCAGCAGGGCACCGCTTACCAGTGCACCGGTTAGCGTCAGACTGAAGAACTTGGATTTTGGCATAACTTGTTTGACCGAAAAATATCCTGAACCCCAATTTTAAGTTGCAAGTGTTACTGCAATTCGTGCTTCAACGTAGCGCAGGAAAATGGGAAAAGCCACTTTCTACTTAGCGCTTTCCACTCACCAGTTCCTTAATTTCCGCGCACATCGCTCAACAGTTCCTTGATGTCCAGTATCAGCACGATGTCGCCCTCGCTGGACATAGTCACCCCTGCCACGCCTTTTGGCCGGAAGGTGTCCAGCGACTTGATGACCACATCATCGTGCCCGGCAAAACCGTCGGCCGACAGAATGAAGCTGCTGCTGCCGAATTGCATCAGCACACCCACCTCAGGCTCCTTGTTGGAAGCATCCCAACCGATCAGCTGTGCCAGCGGCAACACAGGCAATACCTCGCCGCGCACCACCATGGTGGCCCGTCCTGAAATCCTCTGCAATTGCCCCGGCGTGACCGACAATATTTCGCGCACCATGGACAGCGGCACGGCAAACGACTGCTCGCCAAGACGCAGGATCAGCACCGGCAATATCGCCAACGTCAGCGGCAAAGAAATCGTGAATACGCTGCCACGTCCCGGAATCGAGTCAATTTTAATCGAGCCGTTGAGCTTCTGAATATTGGTCTTGACCACATCCATCCCGACGCCGCGCCCGGACACGCTGGATATTTCATCCTTGGTGGAAAAACCCGGCAGGAAGATCAATTCCAGACATTGATCCTCATCCAGGGTATTCGCCACTTCTGAGGTGATAATCCCCTTTTCGATAGCCTTGCTGCGGATCACTTCGGGTCGCATGCCACGGCCATCGTCGGCGATGGTGATGAGAATATGATCGCCCTCATGACGCGCACTCAACTCCACCTGACTCTTTTCCGGTTTGCCCACCGCGATGCGCCCTTCAATGGTTTCCACGCCGTGATCGACCGCATTGCGCACCAGATGGACCAGCGGGTCATTCAGATCCTCGATCATGGTCTTGTCCATCTCGGTATCTTCACCAACCAGCACCAGTTCGACATCCTTGCCCAGGGAACGCGCCAGGTCGCGTGCCAGGCGGGGATATTTCTTGAACAGCCGTCCTATCGGTTGCATGCGCGTCTTCATCACCGCATTTTGCAGATTGACCACCAGCATATCGAGCTGAGTCACCGATTGATCCAGTTCGCGCAGGGTATCCGCATCATGCCGCCCTTGCAGAATATCGGAACGCAGATGATTGAGACGATTCTTGGTCAGCCCGATTTCGCCGGACAGATTCAGCACCTGATCCAGACGCTCGGTATCGACGCGTATGGTGGTCTCTTTAACTTCCTTGACCGACACATCCCCGTCGCGGCGACCTATCGTCGCACCGGGCACATCGTCGCTGCGGCGACCGAACGCCTTTTTGGTTGACTCTTCTTCCGACACAGCCTCGGCGATTTTTTCCGGATCGCGGACCACACCTACCGTATCGACGATATCCGTCCCCGTCAGCGCGCTATACAAGGCATTCCAATCCACCCCATCGCGAGCGGGCGCCTCTGCCGGCGCGGTTTCATCTGCACTCTTGTTCGTTTGCACCTTTAGCACGGCCTTGCCAGCCAGTGCCGCTTTCAAGTTCTCCAGCATTTGCGCGGGCGCTGCCTGCGGCTGCTGGTTCTGCTGCAATGCACCGAACATTTTCTTCACTTCGGCTGTTGCAGCAAAAATCACATCCATTAGCTCCGCGCTCAAGGTCAGATCCCGATTACGTAACTTGTCGAACAAGTTCTCGGTGAGATGACAAAGGGTAACCAGTTCGGTCGCATTGAGAAATCCCGCCCCCCCTTTTATGGTGTGGAAGCCGCGAAAAACCTCATTGAGCAGGTTGCTGTCGTTCGGGCGTTTCTCAAGTTCCATCAACTTGCTATCGACATCCGACAACATCTCACCCGCTTCGAGCAAAAAGTCGCTTAACAGCTCTTCCATGCCTGTAAAATCGTTCATTGTTTTCTCCTAGTCAGGATTGAAGATTGAGGATTGAGGAATGAGGCAAATCCACTACCCCACACTTGACTCAATCCTGAATCCTCACTCCTCAGTCCTAATTAAAATCCCAGGCTTTCCAGCAAGTCATCCACCTGATCCTGACTGGTCACCACATTCCGTCCGTTTGGATTGATCACCGGACCGTTCAGCAATCCCGTGTCGAATTCAGCCCTGACCGATGGCGGTGCGTTATCCAGCAGCAACGCAAGCAGTTGCTGCTCCATCTTTTGTGTCACTTCGATGACTTTTTTGATAACCTGGCCCGTCAGGTCCTGAAAATCCTGCGCCATCATGATTTCCATCAAATAAGTATTGGTCATCTTGGTTTGCTTGGGCACGATATCCAGAAATGCCTGGGTTTGCGTGACCAGAACTTTGAATTTTTCGACATTCAGTTGCCTGTCGAACAGCATTTGCCATTGCCCGGCCAAACGGTGGGCTTCCACCTCCATATTTTGCACCAGTGGTTGTGCAGCCTCCGTGGCATTCAGCACCCGCTCTGCGGCCTGCTGAGTCAAGGTCGCCACATAATTCAGCCGATCACGCGCATCGGGTATGGATGAGGCCGCACGCTCGATCTCCTTGTTCAATCCGAGCTCCCGCAAGGTATCGTGCAGGGTTCGCGTCATCTGCCCCAACTGATTCAAAACCTTGTCTGAATTGACCGCCACCCCGGAAAATACCACAGGCTTGGATTCCGGTTGTTCCTCCTCATTGGCATTCGCGGCTACGATGCTGTCGAACAGCGATTCAAGATCGTCGCATTCCTGGATTGCAGTATTGGTAGCCATGTCAGTTCTCACTTATTCATGTTTTGAAATATTTTTTTCAGCTTCTCGTCCAATGTCGCCGCCGTGAAAGGCTTGACTACATAGCCGGAAGCACCCGCTTGCGCTGCCTCGATGATATTCTCGCGTTTGGCCTCCGCCGTCACCATCAGCACCGGCAGGGTTTTCAGCTTTTCATCCTTGCGTATCTCACGCAGCAACTCGATACCCGTCATGTTCGGCATATTCCAGTCCGACACCACGAAGTCAAATGTGTCAGCCCGCAGCTTTTTCAGCGCTTCTACGCCATCTTCAGCCTCCTGCACATTGACAAAACCCAGTTCCTTCAAAAGATTTCTCACGATGCGTCGCATCGTCGAAAAATCATCCACCACCAAAAAACGCGTACTTTCTATTCCCATTTCATTCTCCTAAATACAGGATTGTGGATTGAGGATTCAGGATTGAGAGTCGAGCCAGAAACCATGCTGCGCATCTTGCTAAATTCTCGCTCCTCACTCCTTTCCTCGTTCCTGCCTTTACGTCAACAACGGCCTGAGCGTTGAAGACAACACCATCGAATCGAATTTCGACACATAACAATCAACACCTACGCGCCGCCCCATCGCCCGGTTTGCATCGGATGACAATGAAGAGTGCATGACTACCGGGATGCCGTCGAAGCGTTGATCCGCCTTGATGTTCTGGGTCAGCACGTAGCCGTCCATCTCCGGCATTTCGGCATCGGTCAGAATCACCTGTATCTGGTCACGCAAAATCAGACCTGCACTTTGCGCGGCATCCGCCATGGTTTTCAGCCTCTCCCAAGCCTCACGACCGCTATTCGCCTGCATGTGTTTGACGCCCATCTTATCCAGCACCTCGGCGATTTTTCTGCGCGCCACCATCGAATCGTCGGCAAAGAAAACACACAATTCATGGCCCGCTTCGACCGGCTCGACATTCCCCACAATCGCCTCGCCAAACGCGTTGGACAATATTTGTTCAACATCCAGCAAGGACACCAGCGATCCGTCCGGCAATTCGGTGATAGCGGTAATCAACGCCCCTTTATCCGACAACATTCCCTCGGCGGCGCGTACCTTGTCCCAGTCTACGCGAATGATGCGATCTACGCTCTCCACCAGAAAACCCAGGATGTGCATGTTGTACTCCGCCACCATCATGGTCTGATGTTTGGTGTCGGGCGACATTCCCATGAATTCGGCCAGATTCAACACCGGCATCACATGACCGCGCAGTGACACGATGCCATCCACCCCGCGCGGCATATTCGGCGTGCGGGTAATCTTGCCGGCCTGGCTGACTTCCTTGACCTTGAACACGTTGATGCCAAATTTCTCGTCGCTTCCCAGACTGAACAACAGGATTTCCATCTTGTTGGTTCCGGCCAGACTGGTTCTCGCATCGACGTGATCGAGCAGACCATCCTCGCTACTGCTCAGCATTTCATCTGAATATGACATTTATATCTCCTTGTTTACCCCAGATTGAGGAGTGTGGAGCGAGGATCGAGCCAGCGCAACGCTTTACCTCTATCCTCGATCCTCGATCCTCTATCCGCAATCCTCATCTTAAGCCAGCAATCTCGCCAAAGCCTGTGACAGCTTTTGCGGTTCGAATTTCGGTATGTATTCATCCACTCCGACGGTTTTGCCCAATTGCTGGTTCGAGGTGCTGGACAAGGAAGAATGCATCAACACCGGTATGCCGGCAAAGCGTTTATCTTCCTTGATCTTGCGCGTGAGCATGTAGCCGTCCATCTCGGGCATTTCCACATCGGTCAGGATTACCTGAAGCATATCTTTCAGCGGTGTCTTGCTACTCTCAGCATAAGCCGCCATCTTCGACAATTCTGCCCACGCCTGACGTCCATTGATCGCGGAAATGTGCTTGACGCCCATGGCATCCAGTGTGCGGGTAATCTGGCTGCGTGCCACCGAAGAGTCATCGGCAAAAAATACCGTACGATCCGGCCTGTTCAGCGGCTTGACCGCATTGAAAATCATTTCGTCGGTGGCAAATTGGCCGGTCTCTGCCAGCACCTTCTCAACGTCTATCATCATCACCAGACGCTTATCCTTGAGTTCGGTAATCGCCGTAACCAGGCCGCCCAACTCAGCCACCAGCATGGCCGGCGGCACACGCATGGCCGACCAGTCCAGACGCAAAATATTATCCACCGCCTTGACCAGAAACCCCTGGGTATGACCGTTGTATTCAGTGACAATCATGATCTCGGGTTTGCCATCAGACACCAGGCCGATGTATTTCGCCAGATCGATCACCGGCACCAGCGCCCCGCGCAAACTGACCATACCCTCGACCGCCGCCGGCATCTCGGGCGCCCTTGTGATGGCGGGAATACGCATCACTTCGCGCACCTTGAACACGTTGATCCCGAAGGTTTCTTCCCGGTCGGTGCGCGTATCCAGCCCCAGCGAGAACATCAGGATCTCCAGCTTGTTGGTTCCCGCCAGCTTGGTTCTGGCATCGATATTTTTTAACAGGTCAGACATTTATTTCTCCTAGTTTAGGATAAGAGGAGCATGGGTTGAGGATCCAGGGTAGCACTGATTTATTCTCCTTTGTCATTCCGGACGTGGAGAGGAGTCTTAATAAATCAACTCGTTAGATTTCTCGCTTTGCTCGAAATGACAATAAATCAGCGTTTACCTAGCTAACACGACGGCTTTCCTCAATCCTCATTCCTCAATCCTCAATCCTCAATCCTCGTTAAACCTTGAATCTTTTCACCGCACCTTGCAATTCATTGGCCAATTGCTCAAGACGCGCAATCTGCTGTACGTTCGATTGCACGGCAGCATGATTTTCCTCAGACATCTGCGCAATTTTTTCCACATTGCGGGCAATCTCGTTACTGGCCACACTCTGTTCATTCACGGATGAGGCGATATCTTTCACGCCGCTGCTTGATTGCTCAACCGCCATGCCCGCCTCAGTCAGCACGCTTGATACGCGCTCAACCTGCTCCTGAGTCGCCTGCAAAGATTGCAAGCCCAGTTGCACGGTCGCCTCAACACCAGTTGATTTCTGATTCAGCGCATTGGTCACTCGATCTATCTCGTTTGCCGACTGTGCGGATTTTTCCGCCAGCTTGCGCACTTCATCCGCCACCACCGCAAAGCCCCTGCCTTGCTCACCTGCGCGCGCCGCTTCAATCGCCGCATTCAAGGCCAGCAGATTGGTCTGATCGGCGATATCCTTGACCTGCTGCGTCATGCCGGCAATCGCACGCGTGCTTTCGACAAATTCGTTGACAGAACCTGCGATTTGCTTGACCGCATCCTGTACGCGAGCTATTTCCCCGATCATGCCGGTGACACTCTGATTTCCCAGCCGTGTTTGCTGCAAACTTTTTTCCGACAATTTGCGCACGTCCTCCGTGTTGCTTGCCACCGAATTAATACTTACGGTAATTTCCTCAACGGCGGCGGCAGTGGCGGCAGCCGCTGCACTTTGCGCCTGAGAGCCCTGCTCAATTTGCAAGGATGAAACCGACAACTGGGCTGCCGTACCGGACACCGTGCCGGCGCTGCCGCTCACCTGACGAATGATACCGGCAAAACCGTCTATCAGTCCGTTAAATGCTGTCGCAGCCTCGCCAATTTCGTCATGACCATACACCCTGGCACGCGCATTCAGATCCCCGTCCGAGGCCATCTTCACCATCACGCCGCGCAACTCATCCACCGAGCGGTGAATGCCGCGTATGATCGACGCCCCCAACAGGATGCCCGATGCACTGCCTGCCAGAATCAGCACGATGGATACCATGCGCATGGTTTGAAAAGTCGATACAGACGCGTCATTTAATTTCTGTGCTTCGCGGTCCTGTAATATAACCAGTTTCTCCAGCGCCTCACGCACCGACAGGAGCAGCGGTTGGACACGCCCTCCTGTCAGCAGTTGTTTGAGCGCAACCGTATTATTTGTCTGCATTGCTGCAACAGCCGGCCTGATGGCTTCATCGTTGAAACGAACAATAGCCTCGTTGAGTTTGGCAGCCAATCCCTTTTCTTCCTCGGTATGGTGAATTGCCAAATAGGCATCCCATAACCTGGCATTGTTTGCGTTGTTTTCTTCGATCAGTTTAATAAACTCATCCATGTGTTCCGGCTGCATCAGCCCGTCGTCCAAGGCGATCCGATTGCGCAGGTTTCCACGCATGATGTGGTTCAGTTGCACAATAGGTACCATCCGCTCATCGTGCATTGATTGCAAAGCACTATTCGAGCCGCTGGAAGCATATAATCCCACCGCGCCTGCCGCAACGACCAGCGTTAACAACGCGATCAGCAAAAACATCAGGCGGATTCCAATTTTTACATCTTTCAACATCTCAACACTCCT
>JAJXTL010000112.1 GCA_021783855.1 Pseudomonadota bacterium | reverse complement strand
GATTCATCGGTAGAAAACGAAATGTCGTTAACTTGCCAAGGCGATTGCAGGCCGAGCGCCATGCTAAATAAAGTTGAGCTGTTCACGCTGCAATTATCGCATTACCCACTATGAATCACATAGAGCCATTTTATTTAAACTCGGCAGTTTTCCGCCCATAAAAAAACCCGCCGAAGCGGGTTTTTTTATTTTGAATCCAGACCGAATTACTTCAGCTTGGTTTCCTTGTACATGACATGCTTGCGAACCACGGGATCGTACTTCTTCATTTCGATCTTGCCCGGGGTGGTGCGCTTGTTTTTGTCCGTAGTATAGAAATGGCCGGTACCGGCACTGGATTCAAGTTTGATTTTTTCACGCATTTTCTATACTCCTTAAATTTTTTCGCCGCGTGCGCGCATGTCGGACAAAACGGACTCGATACCATTCTTGTCGATGGTACGCAGACCCGCATTGGTCAGGCGCAGACTTACCCAGCGATTTTCAGCTTCGACCCAGAAACGACGACGTTGCAGATTAGGCAAGAAGCGACGCTTGGTTCTGTTATTCGCATGTGAAACATTGTTACCGCTCATCGGGCCCTTGCCCGTCACTTGACATACTCGCGCCATGCTTCTACTCCAACCGATTTTCAAAAGAGCGCGGATTTTACAGGCGGAATCAAAAACATTCAACCTTAATTTTACATTCATGCTTATTCGACAGCCTTATAAATGATGCGCAAGCGATCCACACGGAACCGAGCAGTCATAAATATTCACTGAATTAGGCTAGAATTGCGCAAATTCCACGAATAGGTCGAAGTCATGCAAGAAATGGACACGAACGAAGATCAGACTTCCATACAAAAAAACCTGTGGCAGGTAAACAGGCTGCTGCAAAAACACAAACTAATCGAGTCCCTGGCCCACAAACAAAACCTTGTGGAATTGCAGCTCAGACTGGAAAAACTGAATGCGCAGTCGGTCGCACGCATCCTGGAGGCACTGTCACCCGATGACAGGGAGATCATCTGGCAGCTGGTTACAGAAGATCGCAAAGAGGAAATCCTGCTGGTCATCTCGGACGATGTCCGCTCTGAACTGGTTACCGGCGCCAGATCCCAGGACCACAGCGTGACCGTGCGGGCGTTTGACCTGCATGAGGGACGCTTGCGGCAGATTCCGATCACCAACCGCGAGGATCTTGCCCGGGCCAAACCCATCTGGGTAGATCTGGTCGCACCTGACGATGAACAAATCACATGGGCAAGTGAATTGTTCGGGTTGGAATTGCCCAATCCGAAGGTACTGACCGATCTTGAGAGCAGCGCCAGATTCTATGTCGAAGAAGGCGGCGTTGTGCATCTGCACTCCGATTTTTTGCTCGACCGGGTTGACGCCTCACGCAACGTTGCGGTGGCGTTCATTCTGCACAAAGGCACGCTGTTCTCGGTGCGCGGAGAGGAATTGCCGGTTTTCCGCTTGCAGCGTTTGCGCGCCCGCGCACAATCCGGCTACGTATCCGAAGCCAAGGATGTGTTGCTCGACCTCTATGCGGCCGATGTGGAATACTCGGCAAATGCTCTGGAAGACGTGTATTCCGACCTGGGTATCGTCGGCAAACAGGTACTCAGTTCACGCATCACCGACGATGAAGCAGCCGCTATACTCGCCTCCATCGCCGAGGAAGAAGACCTCAACGGACGTATCCGCCGCAATGTGCTGGATACCCGGCGCGCGCTGTCCTTTCTGATGCGCGGCAAATTCCTGTCCGAATCGCAACACGAAGATGTACGCGAAATTTTGCGCGACATCGAATCACTGGACGGACATACGGCGTTCCTGTTCAACAAGATCAACTTCCTGATGGATGCCACGGATAGCTCAATCAATATCAACCAGAACAAAGACATTAAACGACTGACGATCATCAGCGTCGTTTTCATGCCGCTTAATCTGCTGGCCGGCATCGGCGGCATGTCCGAATATTCGATGATGACGCACACCCTGCCCTGGCAAGTCTCCTACGCCGCCTTTACCATCGGACTGACCATCGTCGGCTTGCTTACCTTTGTCGGCTTGCGCTATACGGAACGACGCAAGAAAAGAATCAATCTGGCCGCCAGCCTCAAAGCTCACAACCACCATCTGTAACACAGTTTCTGCCGAGTGTAATAATACTGTCACACAAGATACATAATATCGAACTCGCTTCGGAACGCTTTTGCCACGGTTATGCATAGCGACTTATACAAGCAAACTTCAAACAGGAGAAATCATGAAACTCAAGCAGGTTTTTATCGCCATCACAGCGGCCTCAGCGTTCGCGTTTGCCGGTAGCAGTTTTGCAACCGACATCACCGGAGCAGGAGCAACTTTCCCATACCCGATTTACGCCAAATGGGCAGAAGCCTACAAGGCACAGTCCGGCACCAACATGAACTACCAATCCATCGGTTCAGGCGGCGGCATCAAGCAAATCAATGCAAAAACGGTTGATTTCGGTGCATCCGACATGCCACTCAAGCCGGAAGAACTGGAAAAAAGCGGCCTGATGCAGTTCCCTACCGTGATGGGCGGCGATGTGCCAGTTTATAACTTAAAAGGCATCAATCCTGGCGAACTTAAATTTACGGGTGAAGTGCTTGCCAACATCTATCTGGGCAAGATCACCAAGTGGAATGATCCGGCTATCGTAGCCCTGAACAAAGGCGTCAAGCTGGGCGATGAAAACATCACCGTGGTACATCGCTCGGATGGTTCCGGTACCACCTTTATCTGGGTGAACTATCTGTCCAAGGTCAGCCCGGAGTGGAAAACCAAGGTTGGTGAGGGCACATCCGTAGCATGGCCCGCTGGTACAGGTGGCAAAGGCAATGAGGGTGTTGCTTCTTATGTACAACGTATCAAAGGTTCCATCGGTTATGTGGAATACGCTTATGCGCTGCAAAACAAAATGTCTTACGGGCAAGTGAAGAACAAGGATGGGCAGTACGTCAAACCCAATGACGACTCCTTCAAGGCAGCTGCCGCAGGAGCAGAGTGGGACAAGGCACCTGGCATGTATCTGCTCCTGACCGAGCAACCGGGCAAAGAAAGCTGGCCGATTACCGGCGCCACTTTCATTCTGATGCACAAGTCACAGGAAAAGCCTGAATCAGCGGAAGCTGTGCTCAAGTTCTTCGACTGGGCCTACAAGAACGGCGGCAAATTGGCATCTGAATTGGACTATGTACCTATGCCTGAAAACGTGCAGAAACTGGTTCGCGCCTCATGGAAAGCTCAGATCAAAGACGCACAAGGCCGCGCAATCTGGAAGTAAACAATAGAAACGTGACTGATATAATACTATGATAAACACGAGGGGCTGTTGCCCCTCGTGTTTTGTAGTCAGGCCGTCAACCAACCAATAAATTTCTATGTCGACGCTATTACAAGAAGCACGCCTCAAACGGCAAACTCTCATGGACTCCCTGTTCCGTAACCTGACGCGCCTGGCCGCATCCGGCGTACTGGTATTGCTGGCGGCTATTCTTTTTTCGCTGATCAAGGGCAGCATGCCCGCGATACATGCATTCGGTTTCGGCTTTCTGATAAGTCCAGACTGGGATCCGGTGACCGACCACTTTGGCGCACTGATACCCATCGTAGGCACGCTTGTCACTTCATTTATCGCCCTGCTGATCGCCATACCGGTCAGCTTCGGCATCGCCCTGTTTCTGACCGAACTCTCGCCGCGCATCCTGCGCCGCCCATTGGGTGTCGCCATAGAACTGCTGGCGGGTATACCCAGCATCATTTACGGCATGTGGGGTCTGTTCGTATTTGCGCCCATGTTTGCCGATCATATTGAACCCTGGCTCAACGATCACGTCGGCCCGTTGCCCTACATCGGCCCGTTCTTTTCCGGCCCGCCTATGGGCATCGGCATCCTCACCGCCAGCATCATACTGGCCATCATGGTGATTCCATTCATTTCTGCCGTGATGCGCGACGTGTTTGATGTCGTCCCCGTGATGCTCAAGGAATCCGCCTACGGCCTGGGCTCGACCACCTGGGAAGTGATGATGAGCATCGTGCTGCCCTACACCAAGGTAGGCGTGGTCGGCGGCATCATGCTGGGGCTGGGACGTGCGCTGGGCGAAACCATGGCCGTCACCTTCGTCATCGGCAATGCCCATGAGCTCTCCAAGTCGTTGCTCAATCCGGGCAACAGCATATCCTCGGCGCTGGCCAACGAATTCACTGAAGCGGTAGGCGATCTTTATACCTCTTCGCTGGTCGAGCTTGGCCTGGTTCTGTTCTTCATCACTTTTGTGGTGCTGTCACTCGCACGCTACATGCTCTACCAACTTGGACAACGTGAAGGAAAGGTCTCGTAATGTTTGATTTATACGCAAGGCGTCGCCTCACCAACGCCATCGGCCTCACTGTTGCCATACTGGCCATGGCCTTCGGTCTGTTCTGGCTATGCTGGATACTGTGGACTTTGCTGGATCACGGCCTGTCGTCGCTCACACCCAAGCTGTTTTCGCAGATGACGCCACCGCCGGGCAGTTCGGGCGGCCTGCTCAATGCCATTTACGGCAGCCTGCTGATGACAGCGGGCGGCACCCTGGTGGGCACGCCCATCGGCATCATGGCCGGCACCTACCTTGCCGAATACGGTCATCGCGGCTGGCTGGCGCCGGTCACCCGATTCATCAACGATATTCTGCTGTCCGCGCCCTCCATCGTAATTGGCCTGTTTATTTATGAAGTGTATGTCGTACAGGTCAAACACTTTTCCGGCTGGGCGGGAACCATGGCGCTGGCCATCATCGTGATTCCGATTGTGATCCGCACCACTGAAAATATGTTGCGTCTGATCCCCAGCACACTACGCGAAGCGGCAGCAGCACTCGGCGCGCCACAATGGCAAATCATCAGCTTTGTCACCTTAAGAGCCGCGCGCGCGGGCATCATCACCGGAGTCATGCTGGGCATTGCGCGCATCAGTGGTGAGACTGCACCGCTGTTGTTCACCTCGCTCAACAATCAGTTCTGGAACAGCAATATGAACCAGCCGATGGCCAATTTACCGGTGGTAATCTTCCAGTTCGCCATGAGCCCCTACGCAGACTGGCAGGATCTTGCCTGGGGCGGCGCCTTGCTGATTACAGCCAGCGTCCTGACGCTCAACATCATGGCGCGTGTATTGTTCCGTCAACGTGCTTCAACTCATTAACAAGGCTTGAATATGAACGCTGCAAACCATGCCACTCCTAGAATCGTGGTCAAAGACCTTAATTTCTATTACGGCAAGTACCTCGCTCTGAAAAATATCAATCTCGACATTGCCGAAAAAAAGGTAACGGCTTTCATCGGCCCGTCAGGCTGCGGAAAATCCACCCTGCTGCGCACCTTCAATCGCATGTATCAGCTCTACCCGCAGCAGACCGCCACAGGTTCCATCATGCTCGATGGTGACAATATTCTCGACAAACATCAGGATCTCAACAAGTTACGCGCAAAAATCGGCATGGTATTCCAGAAGCCGACCCCGTTCCCGATGTCCATTTATGACAACATCGCGTTCGGCGTCAAGCTTTACCACAACCTCTCCAAGAACGACATGGATGAGCGCGTGGAATGGGCGTTAAAAAAGGCGGCGCTGTGGGTTGAAGTCAAAGACAAGTTGAAACAAAGCGGCATGGGTTTATCCGGCGGTCAACAGCAGCGCCTGTGCATTGCACGCGCCATCGCCGTTAAACCTGAGGTGCTGTTGCTGGATGAACCGACCTCGGCACTTGACCCGATTTCAACGGCCCACATCGAAAAACTGATCGATGAGCTCAAGGAAGACTTCACCATCGTCATCGTCACCCACAACATGCAGCAGGCCGCGCGCGTCTCCGATTACACGGCTTACATGTATCTGGGCGATCTGGTCGAGTTCGGCGATACCAGCACGGTTTTCACCAACCCGAAACGCAAGGAAACCGAAGATTATATTACTGGTCGCTTTGGCTGATCTGCCAGTTATATAACAGCGAAACAACAGACTATGCCGCTTGTTCCCACGCGCTGCGTGGGGACACAGGCGCTCCCTCGCGGCGTGTCGGAGCGAGCAATATCCGGCACGTAGCCCGACCCGCCATGAATAAAGCCCGGATATCCGGGCTTTATTCATTCTGAACGGCAAACTAACTCACTTCAAGCATAAAACACTAATTCCGGCTACCCTGGGGGTAACCTCTGTCATCACCCCTGTACCGTCTGTCATTCTGCCGGTACGACCTGCTATCCTGATAGCCGCTTTCTTTGCTCTGATCCTGAATCAGACTGACCCCAACCTGGACCGTATTGCCGGGCTGATAAGGCAGAGTGACAGTGGCATCTTTGCCGTTGTAGCGGTAGGTCACGGTATAACCTCTGATGACGTCATGGAAGTTATCCACATCACGACAACGTTCGATCTGCTGACTGACAGGCTTATCAGGATTGGCAACACGATCCCCGATCAATACCCCTGCGACACCCCCTGCTGCTGCCGCAGCTTTCTGACCTGAGCCACCACCCACCTGACTGCCAAGCAAAGCGCCGGCTATTCCGCCAACGATACTGCCTCCCGGCGAATGGCTGCTGTCCGGATTGGATACGTTATCACCCACTACCGCACCTGCCACAGCGCCGGCTGCGGTGGCAGCCGTATTGCCATGCCCGCCGCCTACACGACTACCCAGCAGGCCACCGGCCACACCGCCTACCACCGCACCCGTCATGGAACGATCTTGCGGGGCTCTCTGCACAGTCTCTGTCGAGCACTCGCGACGCGGTTCATTGATGCGCTCATAAACCGGCGTACTCGATACCACACGTGCCGTATCAAAAAAATCGGCCGCATACACAGAACCAAACAAAGGAATGAGGCTCAACGCCATAACCAGCGACTTAGTCTGCACTTTTGGCGGACTTAGTCGATTGGCTAGTAGTTTCACTATTGAACTCTTTTTCATTTTAAATCCTCCCCAGAATGTCCGCATGTCCGCATGTCCGCATGTCCGGAATGCCATTATGACCCTGGCCGGGGAAAATTGTTCAAGAACTTACGAAAAGGGGGAGTGATAAGCAGGGAATGGTGAGCAAACCAGAGCACCACTTTTGGCTTTTCTCTCGATCCTCAATCCTGCTTTTTTACGCAGCACGCATACGATGGCGTAGATACCCGAACAAAGCGGGAAGAAAAGACAGCAGGATGACAGCGAGGATGATCAGCGTAAGGTTATTCTTAATCAGCGGAATGTTGCCAAAAAGATAGCCCGTCACAGTCAGGCTGGCTATCCAGGCAATACTGCCCAGCACGCTATATAACACAAACATGCGGTAGCGCATCATGCCTATGCCCGCAACAAAGGGCGCAAAAGTACGAATGATGGGCATGAAACGAGCAATGACGATAGTCTTGCCGCCATGTTTTTCATAAAAGGCATGCGTCCTGTCCAGATGTTCACGCTTGATAAAGCGCCCTTTGACGCGATGAAAAAGTCGCATGCCGATCAGTCGCCCCACCCAGTAGTTGGTGTTGTCGCCGCTGACCGCCGCCAGCATCAAACAGGGCATCAGCCATTCCAACCGCAACGCGCCCAGACCGCACAAAGCGCCAGCGACAAAAAGCAGCGAATCGCCCGGCAAAAAAGGGGCGAACACCAGCCCTGTCTCCGCGAAAATGATCAGAAAAAGGATGCCGTATACCCATGCCCCGTAGTGTTGCACCAGTATCATCAGGTGCGCATCCAGATGCAGAAGCAGATCAATAAAGGCCGTCAGCAATTCCAAAAATATTCCAGTTCTATAAGACAGTTTTCAGTTTTCAGTTTACGGTTTTCAGTTAACAGCAAACGGTAAACCGGAAACTGTTAACCGTCTTTTAAGGCAACACTTCTTCCGCTTCAACCTTTTCCGGTTTGATGAAGTCCTCGCGCGACACGCCCAGCCATAACAGGATCGGGCTTGCGACCAGCACCGAAGAATAAATACTGAACATAATTCCGATCGTTAAAGCCATTGCAAAATAGTGCAGCGTCTCGCCGCCCAGAAACAACATGGCACACACCATCATCTGTGTGCAACCGTGGGTGATGATGGTGCGCGACATGGTACGTGTGATCGCATTGTCGATAATCTCGGTGACTTCCGCCTTGCGCATCTTGCGGAAGTTTTCACGGATACGGTCAAACACCACCACCGATTCATTCACCGAGTATCCCAGCACTGCCAACACCGCCGCCAGCACTGACAACGAGAACTCCCACTGAAAGAAGGCGAAGAAACCCAGAATGATCACCACGTCATGCAAGTTGGCGATGATCGCGGACAGCCCGAATTTCCACTCGAAGCGTATCCACAAGTAACCGACGATACCCAAACTGACCAGCAACAACGCCATCGCACCGTTGTCGACAAGATCCTTGCCCACCTGGGGGCCGACGAACTCCACGCGACGCATTTCTACGCCGGCATCCTGGCTGCGCAGGGCGGCCATCACCTGATCGCTCAGCTTGGCGCCTGCAACGTTCTGTTTTAATGGTATCTGAATCAGCACGTCACGACTGGAACCAAAGTTCTGCACCATCGCGTCCGGCAGTTTCGAGGCCGTCAATTGTTCGCGCACTTTGGTCAGATCCGCAGGCTGTGCGTAATGCACCTCAAGCACCGTCCCGCCGGTAAAGTCCACCCCGAAGTTCAGCCCTTTAGTCGCCAGAAAAAATACTGCAAACAGGAACGTCACCAGCGAAATCGAAGTAGTGTAGCGCCCATAACTCATGAACGGAATGTCGTGTTTAATTCTGAAAAATTCCATATTTATTCCTCTGCCCCTCGCCTAATGCGAGAGAATTGTTAGGGAAACGCTGATTTAATCCGTTCGTGGTTAAGTGATGACTTGCACTGGTTTATCGTGCTTAGTCAGAACTTAGTTGTTTCACCAGAGCCCGTCGAACCATGGCCGGATTAAATCATTAATAATCAAACTATTATATAAACCCTTCGACAAGCTCAGGGCGAACGGGTGATTTGTTAAGCGTTTCCTTAGCCGATCGAGACCTTGGTCAATCTGGCGCGGCGACCGTAAAACAGATTCACCGCGGCGCGTGACACCAACACCGAACTGAACATCGAAGTCAGTATCCCCAGACACAGCACCACCGCAAAACCCTTGATCGGGCCTGAGCCAAACAAAAACAGCGCAATACCGGCGATCAGATTGGTGATATTCGAGTCCACGATGGTAGCAAAGGCATTGTCATAGCCTGCGTGTATCGCCGCCTGCGGCGAAATTCCGTTACGCAGCTCTTCCCGTATACGTTCGTTGATCAACACGTTGGAATCGATTGCCATACCGAGCGTCAGCGCGATACCGGCCATGCCCGGCAGGGTCAGTGTGGCTTGCAGCATGGACAACAGCGCAACCAGCAACAACAGATTCACCGCCAGCGCCAGCACGGAAATCGTGCCGAACATCAGGTAATAAGCCACCATGAACACCGCAATCAGCATGAAACCGATCTTGGTCGAATTGAAACCGCGCGCGATATTGTCCTCCCCGAGACTGGGACCCACGGTGCGTTCCTCGATGATTTCCATCGGCGCAGCCAGGGCGCCGGCGCGCAGCAATAGTGCGGTATCCTGCGCCTCGTCGGTGCTCATCTTGCCGCTGATCTGCACACGCCCGCCGCCGATTTCCTCACGTATC
>JAJXTL010000111.1 GCA_021783855.1 Pseudomonadota bacterium | reverse complement strand
CATCGGATCGGTGAATTCCTCGTAGTGATCTTCGCCAAACAGTCCTGCGCGTTCCGGCTCGACTTCATAGCCCGGCGGCGTCGAGACATGGACGTTGAAATCGAGAATTTCCGCAGCTTGCAGCCAGGTGTTGCACATATTGTTGGAGTCGCCTATCCAGGCCACCGTCTTGCCCTGTATGCTGCCGCGATGTTCGATGTAAGTGTAAATATCCGCGAGTATCTGGCACGGATGATATTCGTTAGTCAGCCCGTTGATCACCGGTACGCGCGAATGGGCCGCAAAACGTTCGATGATGGACTGCTCGAAGGTGCGGATCATCACGATGTCCGACATGCGCGAAATGACCTGACCCGCATCTTCCACCGGTTCGCCGCGACCCAGTTGCGAGTCGCGCGTGTTCAGATAGATCGCCGATCCCCCCAGTTGCTGCATGCCGGCCTCGAACGACAACCGGGTGCGCGTGCTGGCTTTCTCGAAAATCATCACCAGCGTGCGATCCGTGAGCGGCCAGTACTGCTGATAGCTCTTGAATTTTTGTTTGATGAGGCGGGTGCGCTCAAACAGGTATTCCAATTCCTCGCGGTCAAAATCCTTGAATTGCAGGAAATGTTTTACTGCCATGATCTGTTCCAATCAGGTTTGCAAAAATTCTTTAATGAGCGGGCAAAGTATCTCCAGCATTTGCCGGGCTTCCTCCTGCGACATCACCAGCGAAGGCAACAGACGGATCACATTGTCGGCGGTAACATTGATCAGCAGCCCGCGCGCAAGCGCCAGCTTGACCAGCTCAGTACAGGTTCTGTCCAGCTCCACGCCTATCATCAATCCCTGGCCGCGTATTTCCACCACGCCGTGCAAACCCTGCAAGGCGGTAGCGAATCCCTGACGGATGAACTGACCCAGCAGTTCGGCGTGGTGCATCAGTTGATCATCTTCGATGATGTTCAGCGTGGTGAGGCCTGCGACGCAGGCCAGCGGATTGCCGCCGAATGTCGAACCGTGATTGCCCGGTTGGAACGTGCCTGCGGCCTTGCCTGCTGCCAGACAGGCGCCTATCGGCATGCCTGACCCCAGTCCTTTGGCCAGCGTCATCACGTCCGGCAGGATGCCTGTGTGCTGGTAGGCAAACCACTTGCCGGTGCGACCGATGCCGCATTGAACTTCGTCGAGCATCAGCAGCCAGTCGTGTTCGTCGCAGATCTTGCGCAATTGTTGCAGGTAATGAATGTCCAGCGTGCGGATGCCGCCCTCGCCCTGTATCGGCTCGACCAGCACGGCAACCACGCTGCTGTTGTGTTCTGCGATATGGCGAATTGCTTCAAGATCATCGTAAGGTGCGCGCACAAAGCCCGTGACCAGCGGTTCAAAGCCGGCCTGCACCTTGCGGTTGCCGGTGGCGGACAGCGTTGCCAGCGTGCGTCCGTGGAAGGCTTTTTCCATCACAATGATGGCGGGCGATTCGATGCCGCGATGATGACCATAGAGGCGCGCAAGCTTGATCGCTGCCTCATTCGCCTCGCAACCTGAATTGCAAAAAAACACCTCCTGCATGCCCGACAGGCTGCACAGCTTGTCGGCCAGCAGCTCCTGCCCGTTCACCTGATAGACGTTTGAACAATGAATCAGTTTGCCGATTTGTTCGACAAGTGCCGCCGTGAAACGCGGGTGGGCGTGACCCAGTGTGTTCACGGCGATACCGGATAATCCGTCCAGATAGCGTTTTCCTTCGCTATCCCACAGCCAGACGCCTTCTCCGCGTGTGAATGCGACAGGCAGTCGTGCATAAGTATTCATTAAATGTGACATACAGTACCTTTGAAAGGCGGGGCGATCCGCCGTTTAGCCAAAATCCGCAGAAAGGATGTATATTGAGCCAAACAGCCCTGTCTAGGCAAGTGAAACTAAAATTACAGACTATAAAGCATTCAAGCCAACATTGCTGTTGGCTTGAATGAACAACCGATGTAACCGTCAGGCGGCTATCCGGGTGTACAGCATCCTGCTCGCTACCTGCAATACACCAAAAAGTCTTTTAAAAACAATCGCCTGATTGCTTTATTGCACTTAGCATCAGGATGCGATTATGCCATCGCCTTGATCGCGGCGGACAAACGGCTCTTATGACGAGCTGCCTTGTTCTTGTGTATGATTTTCTTGTCTGCGATGCTGTCTACGGTGCTGACCGAAGCCTGATATACAGACTGAGCGGCTGTCTTGTCACCGGCTTCGATGGCCTTGATCACTTTTTTGATCGCAGTGCGCAATTCAGAGCGCAAGCTGCTGTTATGCGCATTTTGTTTTACTGCTTGACGAGCACGCTTACGGGCTTGTGCGCTATTTGCCATGACTACTCCTTGAGAATTCGGTACGACGAAAGGCGAGCATTCTAGCGAAATCTTGCGTCTTATGCAACTGTTAAAGTCGATGCGTGTGGAATAGCGATAATTTCTGGCAAACGCGGCAGTAAATAATTTTATTCCGGAGACCGCAATATCCAACGTTGGAGAGATGGATTGGCAGTGGAATTGAAGCTTATGATATGGGCGCAATGGTATGATAACCGGATTTTTAATTGCCACTTCCGCAAATGAACTTACTCAGATCACTCGCCACAATCAGCGGATTGACACTGGTGTCGCGCATTCTGGCCTTCGCCCGTGACGTGCTGATCGCAAGGGTGTTCGGTGCCGGCATGGCAACCGATGCTTTTTTTGTTGCCTTCAAGTTACCCAATCTGTTGCGGCGCATGTTTGCCGAAGGCGCGTTCTCGCAGGCGTTCGTACCGATTTTCGGCGAATACAAAAACCGGCGCGGGCATAAAGATACCAAACTGCTGCTGGATCATGTCACCACCATGCTGGCGATGATCCTGTTCGTAGTGACGCTGATAGGGATAGTTGCCGCCCCCATTCTCGTTTATATCAGCGCGCCGGGCTTCGTCCAAGATACCGAAAAATTCGATCTGACCGTGCGGCTGTTACGCTTCACGTCACCGTATATTTTCTTCATCTCGCTGGTCGCGGTGGCGGCGGCCATTCTCAACACCTATAACAAATTCTGGGTGCCAGCCTTTGCGCCGATCCTGCTCAATCTGTGCTTTATAGGAGGCGCGCTCTGGCTGGCACCTTATTGTCATCCGCCCATCATGGCGCTGGCCTGGGCCGTCTTCATTGCAGGCATCGTGCAGCTGGCGTTTCAGATTCCCTTCCTGAAGAAAATAGATATGCTGCCCACCCTGCGTTTCAGCTGGACCGATGAAGGCATGCGGCGCGTCATCAGGCAAATGGGCCCGGCGATGTTTGGCGTGTCGATCGCGCAGATCAGTCTGATCATCAATACTATTTTTGCTTCGTTTCTGGTGGCGGGCAGCGTGTCCTGGCTGTACTACGCCGATCGCCTGATGGAATTTCCTTCCGGGTTGCTGGGCGCGGCACTGGGCACCATACTGCTGCCTTCGCTGTCCAAATGTCATGCCAGCAAGGATACGGTCGAATATTCAAAGCTGCTGGACTGGGGCTTGCGCCTGACCTTCATGCTAGCCTTGCCTTCCGCGCTGGCGCTGGGGATGATCGCCGTTCCCCTGCTGTCTACCTTCTTTGAACGCGGTGCGTTTGTGGCGTCCGATGTACTGATGACCAGCCGTGCGTTGATCGGTTACAGCATCGGCTTGATCGGTCTGATTCTGGTCAAGATCCTCGCCCCCGGTTTTTATGCGCGCCAGGACATCAGGACGCCAGTCAAGATCGGCGTTGCAACGTTGTTTGCCACGCAGCTGATGAACGCGCTGTTCATCTATGGCTTCCATCTTCAGCACGCAGGTCTCGCGTTGTCCATCGGACTCGGAGCCTGCCTTAATTCCGCGATCCTGTTCCATTTTCTGCGAAAAAAGGGCATTTATCAGCCTGAACCCGGCTGGACGAGCTATTTTCTCAAGGTCGGGCTGGCCGTGCTGGCGTTAGGCGCCACCCTGTGGTTCGGCATGGGCACCGAACAAAGCTGGCTTGCGGGTTCCGGCTGGGCGCGTATCGGTCGTCTGGCGGTGCTGGTAACAGGAGGAGTCTTTGTTTACTTCGCTGTTTTAGCCGCCCTGGGATTTCGCCCCAGAGACTTTTCCAGACGTGCGATCGGTTAACCTTCCCTGACTGGGCATCCTTGCTACGCGCTCCCTCACGTTAATACCGCTCATTCCGTCAGCCAGTCCAGCATCAAAATCAGAAAAACCTTACCAAACTCTTACAAATTATCTGGTAAAAAATCAGAAAAAGCCGATAGCACAATGGCAATTGACTGCTTACAATGACCCGCATACACAAGTGGTGTTATTCAATTGAATCCCGATTGACCGTTATGTGCAGCCAGAGGCGTGTAAACTCTGAGTAAAAGGGAAATGATATGAGCATAGCACCCCCCGGACTCACGTTGCTACCCGCAGGTCACTCCCCCAAGCACAACCATCTTCTTGCCGCGCTGCCTGCGGAGGTGTTCGAGCGTATTTCACCTCAACTGGAACTGGTTGCGATGCCGTTGGGTGATGCCCTCTTCGAATCCGGCGGACAGTTGCAGAACGTCTATTTCCCGACGACCTCTATCGTATCCATGCACTACATTCTGGAAAACGGCTCATCGATCGAAATCGCCGGCGTGGGCAATGAGGGTGTGCTCGGCATTTCACTTTTCCTGGGCGGCAATTCCATGCCCGGAGGGGCCCTGGTACAGGTTGGCGGCTGCGGTTACCGATTGAAAAAACATTTGATGATGAACGAATTCAACCGCGCCGGACCGATGATGCATTGGATGCTGCGTTATACCCAGGCCTTGATCAGCCAAGTGTCCCAAACCGCCGTGTGCAACCGGCATCATTCGATTGAACAGCGGCTGTGTCGCCTGCTATTGTCACACCTCGATCGTTTGCACTCGAATGAATTGACCATGACTCAGGAGTTGATTGCCGGCATACTGGGCGTACGCCGCGAAGGGATCACGGAAGTCGCAGGAAAGCTGCAACGCGCCGGTTCGATCAGTTACCAACGCGGTCACATTACCGCTCTCAATCGAGCGGGGTTGGAGTCACATTCATGTGAGTGTTACTACGCAGTCAGGGAAGAATTCGATCACTTGTTCTGCGGTACGTCCCACTACCAGGAACCTGCTTTGACCCGTCTCGTTTAAACTAAAATCGGTTAAAATAGTGCAACGGCGCACACGACCCGAAAGCGCACTTCGTATTTCATACCAACATCCTGCAATTTCAGCATAATTGATTGCTTGACTGCGTCCCTTCCGGCAAATACTCGCGCAACATGAGCCCGGCCTGTGACGGGTTAAACATAGCCAGGTTAAGTTGGATGCATAATCCCAGGAAAAGAAAGCCGCCAAGCCGCTGAATGTCGGCTCCGGAGAAAATTGTCCGTTCTGTCCCATTGCGGCTATTCAGCGCTCTTCATTTTTGGCCCGCGAATTTAAATATAGTATTCAACATACTGATTTAAATCATTTTTTATATTTACTGACAAAACATCATGCTCCATGTAATTCTTTACCAGCCCGAGATCCCGCCCAACACCGGCAACATCATCCGCCTGTGCGCCAATACCGGCTGCCGGTTGCATCTGATCAGGCCGCTGGGATTCACGCTGGAAGACAAGCAACTGATCCGCGCGGGTCTCGATTATCATGAATTCGCCAAACTGCGCGTTTATGACGACTTGTCCGATTGTTTGACGGCGTTTGATCCTGCGCGCGTGTTTGCGCTCACCACCAAAGGTTCGCAACCCTTCCACCAACTCAGTTATCAGGCCGGCGATGCGTTTCTTTTCGGCCCGGAGAGCCGCGGCCTGCCGCAAGAGGTGCTCAGCCTGTTCAGGACAGAACAGCGTGTCAGACTGCCGATGCTGCCCGACAACCGCAGCCTGAATCTGTCCAACACGGTGGCCGTTGCAGTATTCGAGGCGTGGCGCCAGCAGGGATTCTCAGGCGCTGCCTGACAAACAACCCCGGTCTTGCCCAAGCAAAGGTTAACCGGGAGCGAGTGCAATTTATCCATCGTTCGTCTGGATTATTGCTGTAAAATATGTACCAATAATCCATCTTTTAAATTTTCGCGAAACGACGAACATGAGCAGGAATAAAACGGCCGGCATTACGCTGTTGGCTATCATCATACTGGCCGCGTATTTCAGCTACCCGCATCTGTCCATTTCATGGCGAAATACGACAGGCATCACCTCCCCCGCCTTAGCGAACATCAATCAGTCCGGACAGAAAAAAGTCTGGGTTTGTCCGATGCATCCGGAAATCATGCAGGATCACCCGGGAAGCTGCCCGATTTGCGGCATGGATCTGGTGGAAGCCAAAAATCACGCAGGACACGAGCATGGCATTCAGGTTGACAGCGCCTCCCTCCAGAAGCTGGGCGTACGGCTGGCTGTAGTCAAAAAATCCCCTGTCAGTTCGGAGGTGAACGCCTACGGCAACGTCACGCTGGACGAGGGCACGCTGTATAACGTGCACAGCAAATTCGACGGCTGGATCAAAAAATCCTACATTCACTCAATCGGCCAGCATATCGCAAAGGGCCAGGTGATCTATGAAGTCTATTCACCTGACCTGGTCATGCAGCAAAAGGCCTATCTGACCTTTCTGGTGCGGCGCAACCAGATCATGCAATCCGTGGGCGATGCCCGGATGGAGGAAAACGAATTCGTGATGGATCTGCTGCAGGATCTGGCACGCGAGCGGACGAAATTTCTCCACGAAGATGTCAGCCTCGACACCGTGCAGAAGCTGGAGGACTCCAGACAGCCCATCGACGTAGTCAAGATCGTAGCTGAAGAATCCGGCGTCGTGACGCAAATCAATGCGCGGGAAGGCAGCTTCGCGCCCCCCTCCGCTACGCTGTTCACGCTGGGCGACGTCTCCCGCGTATGGGTCACCGCTACGCTGTATCCGGACCAGGCAGACAAGGTAAAAAACGGCGATGAGATCACTATCACGGGAACCGACGGGCAGCGCATCCAAAGCCGCCTGGACTTTTTAAGCCCCCTCGCCGACAATAACAAAATCGCTGCAAGAGTGTCGATAGACAACAGCCGTCTGCATTTGCGCCCCGGCAGCTTCGTCGACGTAACCATACACGCACAACCCCGTAACGCGCTGGTATTGCCTCGCTCGGCGGTCATCCACACCGGACGGGGCGACATGGTGATGATCTCCAGAGGAGAAGGCCATTTTCTGCCAACTTACATCGACACCGGTGTCGAAACGCAGGACAGCATCGAAGTCACCGACGGTCTGCAGGAAGGCGCGCAAGTGGTAATCAACGGCCAGTTCCTGCTGGATTCGGCAGCCTCCCTGAATGCCGCCGCGCAGCGCATGATGTCCGGTCAGCCCATGAAGGCCGATAGTCACGATGCACAATGACAACACCCTGATCAACGGGCATGACGGAGTTGTCATCCCTGATGACGATAATAATGCCCGTTTCCCTCATTCCAATGACCCCCTCGCTACGCTCTCCCCCTCGCAAGCGGGGGAAAGGGCAAACGCTCCGCTACGCGCGTCTCACATTACGCGGATCATCGACTGGTCACTGCGCAACCGGCTGATGGTTCTGCTGCTCTCCCTTGCCTTGCTGGCCTGGGGCGCCTGGTCGCTGAGCGTGATGAGCATCGATGCCATCCCCGACCTGTCGGATGCGCAGGTCATCGTCAAAACCTCTTATCCCGGACAGTCGCCTGACATCGTCGAGGATCAGGTCACCTACCCGCTGACCTCGGCATTTCTCTCGGTCCCCGGTTCCACTGCAGTGCGCGGCTTCTCGATGTACGGAGAATCCTATGTCTACATCATTTTCAAGGACGGCACCGATCCGTACTGGGCGCGCTCGCGCGTGCTGGAATATCTGAACCAGATTTCATCAAAGCTGCCGCAGGGGGTGACACCGGCACTGGGCCCCGACGCCTCCGGGGTGGGCTGGGTTTTTGAATACGCGCTGCGGGATCCCCATCATCGCTACGATCAGGATCAGTTGCGCACCCTGCAGGATTACTATTTAAAGTATGAACTGCAAAGCCTGCCGGGGGTAGCCGAAGTGGCCAGCGTAGGC
Organism: Pseudomonadota bacterium; assembly: GCA_021783855.1. The sequence continues at coordinate 1,666 of JAJXTL010000111.1, read as the reverse complement.
GGCATGGTGCGACAGTTTCAGATCGAAATCGATCCCAACCGCCTCGCCGCTTACCGCATCGGCACGGAACAGGTTGCGAAGGCCGTGCGCGACAGCAATTCCGCCAGCGGCGGCGCGGTAATCGAGATGGGGCGTTCCGAATTCATGGTGCGCGAGAAGGGCTATCTCAGAACGCTCGCCGATTTTTCAAAAATTGCCGTTGGGGTGGGCGAGAATGGCGTGCCGGTTTTGCTGAGCGATGTGGCGCACATCGGCATCGGCGGCGAATCTCGGCGCGGTGTCACCGACCTCGACGGTGAGGGCGAGGCGGTCGGCGGCATCGTCGTGATGCGCTACGGAGCCAATGCGCTGGATACCGTGAAAGCCGTCAGGCAGCGCCTGGCGGAAATCCAGTCCGGCCTGCCGGAAGGCGTCGAAGTCGTGGTGACTTACGACCGCAGCGGCCTGATCCGCGATGCGGTTCATACCCTGAAAAGCAAGCTGATCGAAGAATCTCTCGTCGTGGCGCTGGTATGCCTGATTTTCCTGCTGCACTTCCGTTCCTCGCTGGTCGCCATTGCCACCTTGCCGGTCGGCATTTTGGCGGCCTTTGCGGTGATGAACATGCAAGGTGTGTCGGCCAACATCATGTCGCTGGGCGGAATTGCGATTGCCATCGGCGCGATGATCGATGCGGCAATCGTGATGATCGAAAACATGCACAAACACCTCGAACGCCTGGGTGAGCACGCCAATCGCTGGCATGCCGCCAGGGCCGCCGCGCATGAAGTCGGACCCGCGCTGTTTTTTTCGCTGCTGGTCATCATGGTCTCGTTCTTTCCGGTATTCGCGCTCACCGGGCAGGAAGGCAAGATGTTTACGCCGCTCGCCTACACCAAGACCTATGCGATGGCGGCCGCAGCCCTGCTGGCCATCACGCTGACACCGGTGCTGATGGGTTATCTGGTACGCGGAAAAATCAGAACCGAGCGGCAGAATCCGCTCAACCGCGTACTGCAGGCGGTGTATCAACCGGTGCTCAATCGCGCCCTGGACAACCGCAAGACGACGATCGCGCTGGCCCTGCTGTTATTGCTGAGCGCATTCTGGCCCGCAGGCAAAATCGGCAGCGAGTTCATGCCGCCGTTGTATGAGGGCGATCTGCTCTACATGCCCACCACCGTGCCGGGGATTTCGATAGACGAAGCGGCCAACATCCTGCAAATTACCGACAGGCTGATCCGCTCGATGCCCGAAGTCGAACGCGTGTATGGCAAGGCGGGTCGTGCGGATACCGCGCTCGATCCAGCGCCGCTGTCGATGTTCGAGACGGTGATACGCTTGAAACCCAGGAGTGCATGGCCTGCGGGGGAGAACACCGAGGATCTGATCAAAAAACTCGATAGCACCGTCCACCTGCCTGGGCTGACCAACTCCTGGGGCTATCCGATACGCACCCGGATAGACATGCTGTCCACCGGCATACGCACGCCGCTGGGCATCAAGATTAGCGGGGCGGATTCCAGGGAAATTTCCGAACTGGCGCAGCAAATCGAAACCGTGTTGCGCAAAATCAAAGGCACGCGCAGCGTGTTTGCCGAGCGCATCGAAGGCGGCCATTATCTCGATATCGAAGTGGATCGCGTGCAGGCTGCCCGCTACGGCATCACGGTCGCCGCCGTCGAAC
>JAJXTL010000110.1 GCA_021783855.1 Pseudomonadota bacterium | reverse complement strand
CCAACTGACACCGACCAAACTCCAGCAGGCAATCGATCCCGTGCTCTCGTAGCGGCGCTCACTTGCATTCCGCGCCGCATGAGCTCATCGCACAATGACAGCCCGACAAAGCCGTTCGCACCGGTCACTAGTATGGATGGATTGTTCAAGCCGGTTTGGACCATACGGTTCGATTCACATAATCGACATAGCTCAGCACCACTCTCAGTATCTTTTTTGACACTGCCCCCGCCTCGTAATCCTCAACCGGCCTCATGATGCGTCTGCTCTTATCATGCTGTTCGATAATCACGCGCACCGCATCCAGTACGCGCTCCTTCTTCAGCCCGCTCATGATCAGGGTGCCGACATCCATGCCTTCCGGACGCTCGTGGGCATTGCGGATGGTGATCGCGGGGAGGTTCAGCAGCGAGGCCTCCTCGGTGATGGTGCCGCTGTCGGACACGATGCACAGCGCTTCCATCTGCAGCTTGATGTAATCGCAGAAGCCGAAGGGTTTGAGAAACTGGATATGCGGATTGAGCCTGCCCAGTTCCATTTCATCCAGGCGCTTTCTGGTGCGGGGGTGGGTGGAGACGATCACGGGACAATCATAAGATTCCGCCAACGCATTCAGCGTCTGCACCATGTTTGCCATGTTTTCCGGACTGTCGATATTCTCCTCCCTGTGCGCGCTGACGATAAAGTATTTGTTCGGAACCAGTCCCATGCGCATGAGCACATCCGACTGTTCAATCTTGGACATGTAATAATCGAGCACCTCGCGCATGTGCGAGCCCGTCTTGATGATGGTCTCGGGGCGTATGCCCTCCGCAATCAGATAACGCCGTGCATGTTCGGTGAGCACGAGATTGATGTCGCTCAGATGGTCCAGCACCTTGCGATTCAGTTCTTCCGGCACGCGCTGGTCGAAACAACGGTTTCCCGCTTCCATGTGAAAGACAGGTATCTTGCGGCGCTTGGCAGAGATCACGGCCAGGCAAGAGTTGGTGTCGCCGTAAAGCATGATCGCATCGGGCTTTTCTATTTCCATCACAACATCGGATTTTTCGATCACGCGTGCAATGGTCTGCGCCACATTCTCGCCCACTGCTTCCAGAAAATGATCAGGCTTCCTGATGCCAAGATCCTCGAAAAAAACCTGGTTGAGTTCGTAATCGTAATTCTGGCCGGTATGCACCAGAATATGATTCGTGTGCCGATCAAACTCGGCAATCACGCGGCTCATCTTGATCAGTTCGGGGCGCGTCCCGACGATGGTCATGACTTTAAGCATCGAGTTCTTCCCGGATGAAATCGAGTTTCAGAAGCAGCGCCTTGATCTGTTCCACGTTCAGCCGCTCCGTGTTGTGCGAGGTGTAATCATCAAAATGGGATATCTTTTCTTCCCCCTCACTGAAATACTTAGCATAGTTCAGGTCGCGGTTGTCAGCCGGAATCCGGTAATATCCGCCGACATCCTGCGCATGCGCCATCTCCTCGCGCGAGATCAAGGATTCATACAGCTTCTCGCCGTGGCGAGTACCGATGATGCGCAACTCATTGTCTTTCCTGAACAACTCCTTCAATGCCTGCGCCAGCTCCGCCACTGTCGATGCAGGCGCCTTCTGCACGAAGATGTCGCCCTGCTGGCCGTGCTCATAGGCATAGAGCACGAGATCCACAGAATCCTCCAGCGACATCAGAAATCGCGTCATGTTCGGGTCGGTCACTGTCAACGGCTTGCCTTCCTTGAGCTGCGACACAAACAAGGGAATGACCGACCCACGCGAGGCCATTACATTGCCGTAGCGCGTCGCACAGAACACCGTCTCGCCCTCGCGCTGCATGCGCGATTTGGCGACCATCAGTTTTTCCGCCATCGCCTTTGATATCCCCATCGCATTGATAGGATACACGGCCTTGTCCGTGCTCAGTACCACCACGCGTTTCACACCGCTTGCTGTGGCCGCATTCAGTACATTCTCGGTCCCAATGACATTGGTGCGCACCGCTTCCATCGGGTAGAACTCGCACGAGGGGACCTGCTTCAGAGCAGCCGCATGAAAAACGTAATTCACACCACGCATCGCCTGGTACACGCTGTCGTAATCGCGCACATCTCCAATGTAGAATTTGAGTTTGCTGTTGTTGAGCGCAATCCGCATGTCTTCCTGTTTCTTCTCGTCGCGGCTGAAGATGCGGATCTCGCGCACATCGGTCGAAAGAAAGCGTTTAAGCACGGTGTTGCCGAAGGAACCCGTACCGCCGGTGATCATCAATACCTTGTCTTTGAACATACGATTGCGCCTATTTATATGCATGCATCAACTTGATCATTTCATCCCATCCGGGAACGACATACCCGGTCGCCTCACGGAACCTCGAAGCATCGAGCGAGCGGTCAATCACCAGATCGTCATCCGGAACGATCTCGATCTGTTTGCCATAGGCCTTTGCCACCAGATTGAGCAGGTCATATTTGGAGATCGGGACTGCTGCGACATGATACACGCCATGCAGTTCGGGATGGCGGATCACGACATCGCGAATGATCTGTGCCAGCACGACCGTCGGCAAGCCGGAGAAAATCGCCCGCGTATAACCCTTGCATTTGCCCTGTTGCGACAGGAACCAGCCGACCAAGCCATGCGAACTCTGCAATTCGTGGCCAATGATGGAAGTGCGCAGCGTGATAGCATGCGGATAATCGACCTCGCCCAGATATTTCGTCCTGCCATACAGATCCGTGGCATCAGAGGCATCGGACTCGCGATAACCACCTCTGGCGCCGCTGAAAACACAGTCCGTGCTCATGTGGATCAGCCGCGCTCCCGCCAGATCGCACAATCTGGCCAGCCTGTGGGGCAACAACGTGTTGATGGGTACCGCCTGCAAAGGATCATCCGCTTCCGCCAATTGCTTGACCAGGCCGATGCAGTTGACCACCACGTCGGGGCACACGCGGACGAAGGCACTCATCAGTGAGTCCTGCTGCCCGACATCAACGCCGCCAATCAGCCGATCTGCAATGTCCGCCTGGAAGAGTCGTTTCTGCCCTTCCGAACGCATCGTGCCGTAAACCTGGATATTTTCTTCCTCGTTCAACACGCGCATCATCGCGTTTCCTAGCATGCCGCCCGCACCCAATACCAGTATTCTCATTCTTTCTCTCTTTGCCGTTGGTTGCGCGCCGACTGCAAAAGGTCGATCAGCTGATCGACCAGCATGTCGTGCGAGAAATGCTGTGCATAGTATAAACTACCATTGCCCCCCATTGCCTCACGCTCCGCCGGTGTCATGCGGTACATGCGCAGCACCGCCTCCGCTAAAGCGCCGCCATCTCCGGCGGGAACCGCAATGCCTGCGGAGGCTTCCTCAATCAGCCTCGCCCCTTCTCCGTTGAGACATGCCAGGATGGGGCGCCCGGCAGCAAGATACGCCTGCACCTTGCTGGGGATGGTGTAGCGGAAGATCTCCTGGTCCGCCAGCGTCACCAAAAGCACCGATGCCTGCCGCATGAATCCCGGCATCGTTTCGATCGGGAACCTGCCTGGCAGATGCATGTTGGACAGGCCGCGTGCTTTAACCTGCTGCAGCATCCACTCCCTGCGGCTGCCATCACCCAGCAAGACGAAGCTGATGTCCGCATATCCTTTCAGCAACTCGGCCGCATCGACGATCACTTCTACCGCCTGCGCGCTGCCTATGTTGCCGGCGAACATCACCGAAAAACCGCTACCCAGGCCTGCGACTTCCGGTACAGCTGCCGTTACCGGTTTCAGGAAACTCTCATCGACGGAGTTAGGAAAATAATACACCGGCATGCAGGATGCCAATGTCTTAATGGGTTCGATGAACGCTTCTGACTGAGCAAGCAGCATATCCACATGGCGATAGATGAAGCGCACCACCCATTCTACCGCCTTGAGAACGGCCCTATTTTTCACATGCCCCGTCGCCGACAGGCTCTCAGGCCACAGGTCCTGCACCCACAGCACGACCGGGCAGCCTTTCAACCAGCCGAGAAAAATCGCGGGAATGGCCTGCAATATGGGTGATGGCGCATACACAAATATCGCATCATACTTTTTCCCGCGCAGCAACCAGGGAGAGAATAACAGCCCAGATACCACGAACGACAGATAATTCAGCGCTAGCCGCCAGCCGCCGCGGCCGCGCGAAATGAGCGGGACGCGGTGGATCGGAATGCTATGGTAATCCTCGCGCTGGCAACCCGATGCATGATAACCGTTATAAACAACTCCGCGCGGATAGTTCGGCTTGCCGGTAAGCACCTCGACTTCGGCGCCTTTTTCCTGCAACTTCCTGGCAACATCGTTGATGCGAAAATCCTCCGGCCAAAAGTATTGGCTGACAATCAATACTCGCACGCTATTCTTCTTTTTCCAGAATAGCTGCCAGAAAACCGGCAGCGTCCAGCAAAGGCATCGCCTGCTCATCTCTGCCCATGAAACGCTTGACCGCCCTGGCAATCGAAACTGCAGACCCGGGGTCGAAGGATTGCTCGGGATCGAGCATATCGCGCACATAGTCAAGCTCCGATGCCAGCACAGGCAATCCAGCCTGCCTAGCCTCGATCAGCGGCAAACCGAACGACTCGAAGAGCGACGGATAAATGACTGCACCCACATTGCTATAAAGTGCGATGACATCCTGATGAGACAGCTCTCCTGCATTGACAATTTTCAAACCGTGACGCTGACGCAACACCTCGATCTCTTCACATAACGAAGAAAAATGACTTTCACTCAAAGTCAGGCACAACGAAGGAAAGAACCCTTCTTCAGACAACAGACTCCATGCCTCGACTAACTTCCGGTGGTTCTTATGCGGCTCACCAGATGCGACATATAAAAAATCATACTCGTTCTTTTTTGTCATTTTGGGTTGAATCCCACTGCGAGCATAGCCATCCGGTTTTGCCACGAATGGCAGGGCACGTATTGGGATCAGACATCGAGTTCTTGTTCCCAATAATTTTTTCATCGAGGGCGTCTGCACGATGAATTCGTCTACATTCCGCATTCTTGCCGATATCCATAGACGCTCCAAAGCCAGCCTTAATTTCACTTTAAACGGAAATCCATGCAAGGGCATATCGCCGACCAAATAACGGTTCTGCACGAAAACCACAGTGCGCCCGCGCAATTTAAACAGCGGTGGCAGATTGCCGAAACACAAAACCATATCTCCTGCAGCAACATTTTGCGCAAGCCACCATTCTGCATTAAGGCGATGCATGACAGATGGCTTCACACGCTTTATTGGAATGCTATGCTCCATTCCTCCAGGCAACGGCATGCGCTCATCCAGACACAGAGAGAATTGAGCGCTGTCCTTAATCAATTCTAGTAAAGCACTGAGCAAAGAATACCCGCCGCCTTGATGGACATTGGTAGCATGTATGAACACTTTACCTGGCATGAGTTATTTCACAGTGTCAATTAATCTGCTTATCTTTAGCCGTTATACGGGAACCAGCACGGGCAAGCGCTTGCGCGTAGCGAGCGCAGCCAATTCTTCCACACCGCAAACGGAATTTGCATGGTCACCGCATCAAAACCCTGCATGACCTAAAATCGTTTGCCTTGCTTGTCCGCGAACCTCAAATCTGCGTTTCATCTTTACTAGGTACGAGCCCAGTAAAGAATTCCTTAAAAATGCTTTGACACGCTCCTTGTTCAATTTTCCTATTCTTTTCTGCACTTCCTGCTGAATAGCGGAATCAAAAGTCGCCAAAGCTCGCTCCCACTCACGCAATAATGAGAGTTGCTCTTCGTTCGCCCATGGGCTGGTCGCATTCTTGTTAATCAGTTCACAATAGTTGGCAATGAAATAGTTCGCCCAGTCCAGCGCAATATCATGAAGGTTCCCACCAGCTTTTTCCTGAATGGCAAGAAAATCCTCGAAGATCAGGTTTTCAACCAGCGCTATCTTGATCGGCACATGAGCATAATAATCCGCTTCATCAAGCGATTTCATGTACTGATTCGCCGCTGCAATCGAACTAACCGTACTGCCACCTGTGCTTTGTTTAAGTCCTTGGGAAATAAACAATGCCGAGTCGATAAACAGAATATACTCGGCATAAGCCAACACATAGAAAGCCGAAGTGTAATCAGGAGAGATAGGCACGAACATCGCGCCGTGCTTGCTTCTGATATTTTTGGCAAGATCAGCGCGATAACAGCTGTTTAGCGCACGAGGCAGTTCATAATTGAATACTGTTCGGCCATTGGCAAAATTCTGCGCTACTTCACACGAAGTCAATTCCAAAATGCTATTGCGTTGCACAACCGGATTATCAGCGAATTCGAGTTGCGCGTTGTCATCAAAGAGTGACCATCTCCATGAACAAGCCAATATCTCGTGCTTACTTGCCTGGATCGCATCATGGATAGTTCGCAGAGCATGTCGCTTTAGAACTGACCTGTCCGTTAGCAATAAAACATAACGGCCGTTTGTCTTCTGCGTCGCGAACTCCCAGTGCTTATTCATCGACAAGACCTCTTCTGTCCGCACGGTCGTAAGGCGAATATCGTTCTGATAGGCGCCGATGATCGTTTGTGTCTCATCGTCACTGAAGTTGTCCGACACGATCACTTCGAAATCGTCAAAGTCCTGATTTAATGCGCTAAATATCGCTTCTTCTAACAACTCGTGCCTGTTACGAGTAGGAATGACTATCGAAAAAAATGGAGTTGCCACGCGCTTCCCTTCTTACTTTTCTTGGAACAATTCCCTTACTGCTATTTCCCAACAGCAGCGCTACTCTCAACGCTTACCCATTTATTTTGCTGAGCTTCATAATATTTTACCGGTCTAGCAGGCGCTCCAGCCACAATGGTGAAAGCGGGCACAGACTTTGTCACCACGCTGTTGGCCGCGATGACCGCATGCTCACCAATCTCTACTTCGCCCGCACTTGCGATGAAACTTCCATATCCAATCCAAGCGTTCTTACATATACGCACGGAACCTATAACCAAATCCTGGTTTATGACGCTCTCACTAGGATCTTCATACCCATGCCTGCCACCTCCGATATAGACGTGGTCGCCTATGGTGACACCATTCTCAATGAGGATCTCTGCGGATGCAGAGATGGTACAATTATTACCTATATATACACCTTCACCGATCTCGACTAAAGGCGTAAAGGTTTTGGCCAAATATCGGGTTATCGGCTGTATCAGAGTGCCACGTCCGATAAAACTTCGAGCACCAATACTTATGTGTTGCATAGATTGCAGTCTGACATACGGACTGATGAAGACATGCTTGCCCAATTTGCACAAAAACGGCTTAAATATGAATATCCGATACAGCCGGTACAAGTGAGATTCGAATCTTGAATATGGAAAAGCATGGTTCATTTTCTAAGTTCTCCTTGCGTCCAACAGCTGCTGCAATTTGTTCAGTGTCCAGATTCGAATAGTGGTTGTTGCGAACACTGCACCCATCCAGGTCGTTAACAAAACCAGCAGAATGGCCAATATCATTATCAACTGCGAATGCATCTCTCCTAGCAGCATTCGACTCGCACAGACGATAGCCAAACACACTATGAATGGCACAAAGGAATCATGCCAATACCAGCGCCATTTCTCGCTACGCAGAAGTCGTTTATGCATAAAGTAGATCGAGATGATCATTTCGCCGATGTTCAGCAAGACCCAAGATATGGCCCCTCCGATGGCACCGAATCGGTATGTCATCAACACCAACACCGGTATGTAGAACAGTATCGCTATCGAGTTGGTATATAGCGAGAGCTTTGTCCAACCGTTCGCCAGTTGCAACGCATACGGGACATGCAGCAAGCCAAAGATCGCCGAACCGCATATCAATATGCTCAATATAAGGTGTGTGGCTTCTGCGGTTGCCTGGTTCTGTGTCCATATAAACAGTAACTCATACGAGAATACTGCGATCACGAGGGCGACTGGCAATATTAGCACTGAGATCAACTGGCTAGCCTTGTGGTAAAGTGCGATCAGGCCAGCTTGATCATCAAGCTCCACCAATTGCGTGAATCGGGGGTAGATCGCGGTGAAGACCGGGGTAACCAACCGAATGAGATTCATTGCCACAACCGCGGCCACAGTATAATAAGCAAAAGCCTCCAGTGGCAACAATTTGCTCAGGATGAGTTTGTCAAGCTGTGTGAATATCGTGGACAGTATGGCGATGCCGCTGAGCCCTGCCGCAAAATGCCAGATGTTTTTTAAAAGCATCGTTTCAAAAGTCGCTCTGCTGCTTCTCTGTGGTAGGCTGCGCCAAAGTGAGAACGCCAACAAAAAGGTGTTGATGAGGCTGGCAATGATCTGCCAGATGAAGTAGGCCTGAATCGTCGGTGCGATAAAGAATAACACAAGCACCGAACCCACGCTGCGTAGCGTACTTATGCTGACATTGACACCATTTAAAGTAAGCTGGCGTTGCAAACCAGTGAGCCCTCCAGAATAAAAGGCTGTTGGCCATTGCAGCGCCATTATAAGCCCCATCAACCGGATTGCTTGCTCTAAGGTCTGCGGCGATAGCTTGCTTGCATTAAGCCAGTGATGCGCGATGAACGGTGCCGCAAGAATCACGATGGTGCCGCTGAGCACGGCCAGGCACCAATAGATGACCTCCAGTGTTCGCACTAGATTACACATCTCCTGGTCTTTTTCAGGCAGCACGGAAAGGCGAGCCAGCTCCCTTGTCAGGGTTGTACTTAGCCCCATATCGAGGATACTGAACATTCCCTGAAGCATGGCAAAGAACCCAATCAGGCCGTAAGACTCGATCCCGATGAGTTTGATATATACTGGAATGAATGCTATTCCAATAAGCACTTGCCAGACGTTCCCAGCAAAACTGGCAGCAATGTTTTTTTTGATGAGACTCATTTAGCGGAGTCTGTATGTATCATTTTTGCAGGATTTCCAAAAACCAATATGGAGTCTGGAATATCACGCGTGACCACGGAGCCTGCGCCAACGACTACATTGGCACCGATCTTGATCCTGGGCAACACCACGCTGCCCGCGCCGATCAAGGTGTTCTCGCCGACCTCTACACTGCCGCACAATGTTGCACCCGGTGCGATATGCACACCTGCGCCAAGAATGCATTCGTGATCGACACTTGCATTCGTGTTGACGATGCAAGCTTCCCCAAGTTCGACCATCGGCGCGATGACGCTCCCCGCCAGGATGTGGCAGTTATCGCCAACCTGCGCAGAAGACGATACTACTGCACTGGCGTGCACCAAAGCAGGAGTGCTGAAACCCGATCTGCGGAAAATCTCAAGGTAGTCGCGTCTGGCTCGTCCGCTGGCTCCACCGATCGCGGCGACCGCATTGATGCTGCGCCTGTCATCCTGTTTCCTGCTCCAGGCTTCATATGCCTCAAGTCCAATGTGGAGTTCTACGCCTTTCAGGATTGGAGCAACATCCGATGCACCATCGAACAGCGCGATCACTTCACCGCCTTGGGTGCGCACGATCTCTTCAAGAACGAGTGCATGTCCTTTGGCGCCCCACAGTATGTATTTGATAGGGGGCATTATTTTTTATATATGGACATTACTGCATCTATGACACGGTCTTGATCTTCATTCGTCAGGTCATGGTAGCTGGGCAGATTGATGGCCCGCGCGGGTAGATCGTAACTGTTCCTGTTTGCCGGTTGCCGTTCAAACATCGGCAAGGAGCTCAAGGGATGGAAGAAAACGCGACCGTCGATGTTTTCAGCCTTGAACAACTCCAGCAGACGCTCGCGCGTGATGCCGGTTTCCGGCGCAAAAACTGCAG
>JAJXTL010000010.1 GCA_021783855.1 Pseudomonadota bacterium | reverse complement strand
TCCCGCAAGGCGCGCCGGGACATTTCCAGCACGGCTTGCAGTTGCACAAACTTGGCCGGCCCCATGCCCTTGACCGCACAAAAATCGTTCAACCCGGCGGCGAATAACCGGGTAAGGCTGCCGTATTTTCCAAGCAACTCGCGCGCCAGATCCACAGCACTCTTGCCCTTCATGCCGGTGCGCAGAAAAATTGCCAGCAATTCAGCATCCGACAACGCCGCCGCGCCACGCGCCAGCAGCTTCTCGCGCGGACGCTCTCCCTCTGGCCAATCGACAATACTCATGGTCACCTCCCCTGTAATTGCGCAACCATATCCGATGATTATCGCACGAGTTTCTTGCAGATTACGCCGCACTCGCCTATGCTGAAACTCTTATACATCAACGTTGCAACGTGCACAATTTCAACCGTTTTGTACTGCTTGTTCCGATCGCTCTGATGACGGGCTGCGTCGGCACGCCCGTACAGATCACTCCGCCCGCTCAACTACCCCCCGAAAAACCACCCGCCACAGCCCCCTCACCCTTCCGCACGAAACCACACGCTGCACCTTCTGCGCCCGCAACACCAACCGCCATCATGTCCCCGGCATTGAACGAAGCTGAAATGCACGCATTCGTTTTAAAAATCCTGCCCGTCAAACTACAGGACAAGGAAGGCTGGGCCGGGGACTTGCAAAGCGCATTCAGGTCATTGCAAATCCGGCCCACGGCAGAGAATTTCTGCGCCGTAACCGCCATCATCGAACAGGAATCCAGCTTTCAGGCCGACCCTGTCGTCCCGGGACTGCCCGCCATAGTCCGGCGCGAGATCGCTCAGCGCAGCGAAAAATACAGTGTCCCGAAAACGATGATTGACTGGATGCTGAGCACGACCTCCAGGGATGACCGCAGTTACAGCAATCGCATCGCTGCGCTCAGGACTGAAAAGGAACTCAGCGATTTGATAGAAGAGATCATCGCCCGTATTCCGGCAGGCCGTGACTTGTATCCCAACTATAACCCTGTACACACCGGCGGCCCGATGCAGGTCAGCGTCGAGTTCGCCGAAAGTCATGTGCGTGCACGCCCCTATCCCTATCCCATACACGGCAACCTGCGCAACGAGGTATTTTCCCGTCGCGGCGGAATTTATTTCGGCAGCGCCATTCTGCTCGACTACCCTGCTCCCTACACTGACATGCTCTATCGTTTTGCCGACTATAACGCGGGTCGTTACAGCAGCCGTAACGCCGCCTTTCAGCAGGCTTTATCGCACCTCTCCGGGAAAACACTGGCAATGGACGGCGATCTGCTGCGCTATCAGAACGGCAATATTTCACCCGAACCCAGCGCCACACTCGACGCGCTGCTCGCCATAAAAATGAACTTGCGAATGAGCGGAGCCGAGATACAGCGCGATCTGCGTCTGGAGAAACTCGCGAGTTTCGGCAAAACACCGCTTTATGAGCGTTTGTACGCACTGGCCGATCAATCCGGCGCCCGGTCACGCGCCGTCATGCCGGAAATCGATCTTAAAAGCCCGAAGTTACGCCGTAAACTTACCACTGAATGGTTCGCCCGCCGGGTGTACGACCGTTACAGGAATTGCCTGCAACATTCAGGCTTGCATGCTAAAAATCCTGCTGCCAAGGCAAAACCTGCCACTCGTCAGTAAGTATTCAATCTATTTTTCTTGTAAGATGCGCGGCATGAATAAATCACACATCGTGCTCGGCATCAGCGGCGGCATCGCGGCGTACAAGTCAGCCGAACTGCTTCGCCTGTTGATAAAAAAAGGATTTTCGACACAAGTGGTGATGACCGAAGCCGCCTGCCATTTCATCACACCGACCACCCTGCAAGCACTGTCCGGACATCCGGTTTATACGGACCAGTGGGACGCGCGCGCGCCGGACAGCATGGCGCACATCAATCTGAGTCGTGAAGCGGATGCCATCGTGATCGCACCCGCAAGCGCCGACTTCATTGCCAAGCTGGCGCATGGGCTGGCCGATGACCTTTTATCCACGCTCTGTCTGGCGCGCAACTGCCCCTTGCTGATTGCCCCTGCGATGAACCGCGAGATGTGGCAGAACAAAGCCACGCAACGCAATATCGCCCGACTGATCAGCGACGGCATACAGGTGCTGGGCCCGGACAGCGGGGTGCAGGCCTGCGGAGAGACAGGCATGGGGCGGATGCTGGAACCTGAACAATTGGCACCGGAAATCGCAGCATTTCTGAATACCGCACCCCTCTCCTCCCCCCCTCCCCCCGCAGGCGGGGCGAGGGAATTGAGTGGTGTAAAAATCCTGATTACCGCAGGGCCGACCTATGAGGCGATCGATGCGGTGCGCGGCATCACCAATCGCAGCTCAGGCAAGATGGGCTATGCCATCGCACAGGCGGCTCAGGAAGCGGGAGCCGAAGTCGTGCTGGTCTCCGGCCCGACGGCACTGGCGACACCGCTTCATGCACATAGAATTGACGTACAAAGCGCCGAAGAAATGTTTGCTGCCGTCAAACAGCAAGTTGCCGCCTGCGACATCTTCATCGCCGTGGCGGCCGTGGCCGACTACCGTGCAGCCCATCCCAGCTCGCAAAAAATCAAGAAAAGCAACGCCCCGCTCACGCTGGAACTCGTCCCTAACCCGGACATTCTGGCGCATGTCGCAGCCTTGGCAAATCCGCCCTACTGCGTGGGATTCGCCGCCGAGAGCTGTAATCTGGCAGAATATGCCGAGCAAAAACGGCGCGCCAAAAAACTGCCGCTGCTGGTGGGCAATATCGCCCAGCAGGCCATCGGCAGCGACGACAATGAACTGATTTTGTTCGACGAGGCAGGCATGCACCCCCTGCCGCGCGCCGACAAGCTCACGCTGGCAAGACTTCTGATACAACAAATCGCGCAACGTTATGAAGGAGATGTGAAATGAAACACCCTGTCGTGGATGTCAAAATACTGGATCATCGCCTGCATGAGAACATGCCGGCTTATGCGACCGCGGGTTCCGCCGGCATAGATTTGCGCGCCTGCATCGAACACGCCCTGGTCATTCAGCCCAAGCAGTGTGAACTGATCCCCAGCGGCATCGCCATTCACCTGGCCAACCCCGGCTATGCCGCAATGATACTGCCGCGCTCAGGCCTGGGACACAAACACGGCATCGTGCTGGGCAATCTGGTCGGCCTGATCGATTCAGACTATCAGGGACAGGTGTTCGTATCTTTGTGGAACCGCAGCCAGATGCCGTTCACGCTGATGCCGATGGAACGCATGGCGCAACTGGTGATCGTGCCTGTCGTGCAGGCCAAATTCAACGTGGTCGAAGAGTTCCCCTTGAGCGAGCGCGGCACAGGCGGCTTTGGCAGCACCGGAAAACACTAGCAAACACCAGGCGGCAGCAAAAGCTCTCTGCTGCGGACTCGCACGCTCAAACCGTGTCGATATTTTCGGCACGCATGAGCGGTTTCAGACAGCACATTCAAAATAACCGGCATACCGAAAATCCGGATGCGACCGGTTAACGTGAAACTCGCGTAGCGGTTCGTTCGTTCCCTCTCCCTCCGGGAGAGGGTTTGGGTGAGGGAAACGGGCATGGCAAGTTTGCGAGTTGAGGCCCGCCGGGCCTCAACCCTGCGAGAATATTTGCATAATTTGGGGGTGGCTGCTTGCCATGCCCGTCAGTCGTCATCCTCATCATCTTCAGCCATTTTCCGGCGCGGCACGGTCGCAGGATCGGCGGTGATGCCACGGTAGATTTCCACCCGATCACCCGGTTTGAGCAACCCGTCAAGCTTGGCCACCTTGCCGAATATGCCCACCTGATGCGTTTCAAGGTTGATCTCGGGAAACTTGCGCAAAATGCCTGACTGTTCAATGGCATCCAGCACTGTGGCATTGTCAGGCACCTCGATGCGCAGCCAGAGTTGCTGCGCGGGTTCGGAATAGGCGATACCAACTTGCATGAAACCCTCCCTAAAGTGAAACTCGCGTAAGCGTTCGTTTGTCCCCTCGCCCTCCGGGAGAGGGTTTGGGTGAGGGAAACTGGCACGGCGAATTCACGGGTTATTATCTGCGGGGCAACATCCCTGCAGAAATCATTACATCATCAAATGTGACATTTTGCCATGCCAGTTAGGCGGCGACAGGCGCTGCTATTTGCATGGCGTCAGTAAGTCTGGCACGGCGACGGTCGATCATCCGCTTGCCTGCAATCAGGAACCCTACCGCCAGAAAACCGCCGGGCGGCAGGATCATCAGCAGAAAACCCTTGTAATCCGGTATCAATTTGAGCTCCATGAAGGAAAACGCAGAACCCAGCAACAGATGCGCATCGGCAAACAGCGTGCCAGTGCCGAGTATTTCACGTACCGCACCGATGGTGGTCAGCGCAAAAGTAAATCCCAGCCCCATCATCAGCCCGTCCATGCCGGAGGGCAAAATCGGATTCTTGGCGGCAAACGCCTCGGCGCGACCCAGCACCGCACAGTTGGCCACGATCAGCGCGATATACAACCCCAGCACTTTATAAAGATCATGCGCCCAGGCATCGATACTCACATCCACCAGCGTCACCAGGGTGGCGATGATCACGATATACACCGGAATGCGCACCTCTTCACTGACCGCATGGCGGATGGATGAAATGATCATGTTGGAGGCGACCAGCACCGCCGTGGTTGCCAGCCCCATGCCCAGCCCGTTGGTTGCTGTGCTGGTCACTGCCATGGTCGGACAAAGGCCCAGGGTCTGCGAAAAAACGATATTATTGCTCCACAGACTGTCGCTTGTGATGCGTGTATAAGTATTACTCATGATTTTCCTCCCGTGTTACCTTCATCCAGCAACTTGTCTTTCTGCTTATCGAAAAATTCCATGCCGCCCTTGACCGCTTTGACCACCCCTCGCGGGGTGATCGTCGCACCGGCGAACTGATCGAACACGCCGCCATCTTTCTTGACCGCCCATTTATCAGCAGGCGGATCGCCCAGGCTTTTATCATCGAACGCGTATATCCAGCGGCTCTTGGCAGGCTCGATCTTGTCGCCCAGACCCGGCGTTTCCTTGTGCTTGATCACGCGCACACCCGTGATATGCCCGTTGCGGTCTATGCCCATCATGCAATCGATCGGGCCGGCATAACCGTTGCCGCTGACCTTGAACACCACCGCCTCGACCCGCCCTGCACGGCGCGCCCGGTACACGGTGACTTCACCATTCGGGCCATTCAGCACCAGCGTATCTTTTAGCAAATCGTTGTCATATTTCCCCGGCAGCACCTGGACCAGCGACTGCTGCATGTCGCGCGCCTGGGCGGCTGCAATGTCAGGTGCAGTCAGCTTGTTGGCAAACGCCAGCGCCGCGGTGGTAACCAGCGTCACCCCGCCCAACAGTACCACCTGATAATACAATTGCTTGCGCAGCTTCTCGAAGTTCATTTCACGACTCCTTCCTGACCGGCTCTGCGGCAATGGACACTCCCTTGCGATCACGCCCGTAGATACGCGGCTTGACATAGTGATCGATGAGAGGGGTGGCCGCGTTCATCAGCATCACGGCGAACGCCACGCCTTCCGGGTAACCTCCCCAGGTTCGGATGATCCAGGTCAACAGGCCGCAACCCAGACCGAAAACGAGCTGCCCGGCGGCGGTATTGGGCGATGTCACAGGATCCGTGACGATGAAGAATGCTCCCAGCATCAGTCCGCCTGACAACAGGTGATACAGCGGCCCCGCGTAATGCGCAGGATTAATCGCACTGAATATCATCGCCGGGACAATCACACCTGCCAGCATCGCTGCCGGCGCATGCCAGGTGATGATGCGCTTACCGATCAAAAACAGTCCGCCCGCCAGCAGAAACAGGCCGGCCGTTTCTCCCAGACTGCCAGCCCGACTTCCCATCAGCGCATCCAGCGGCGCGTAGTAACCGCTGAGCGCCTGCTCCAGTCCTACCCCGCGCGTAAATTCGGTCTTGACGTGACCCAGCAGGGAAGCGCTCGCCATGCCATCCAGATGAACGCTGGCGAATGTAACCGCCAGGCCGTCCAGAAAGCCCGGCGCATGGAGCGAGCCCAGCGGCGCTGGAGCGATCCATGTGGTCATTTCCACCGGAAAGGAAATCAGCAACATCACACGGGCCGCCATGGCCGGATTGAATACGTTTTGCCCCAGTCCGCCATACAATTGCTTGGAAATGATCACCGCAAACAAACTGCCCACCACCGCTATCCACCAGGGCGCCCAGGGCGGCAGGGACAACACCAGCAACCACGCGGTCAAAATGCCCGATCCATCCATCAGCACGGGGCGTATCGCGCGCTCTTGTATACGCAGCACAACAGCTTCACCCATCACGGCTGCCAGTACAGATACCAGCCACAGATTGATGGCCGGCCAGCCATACAGCCAGAAACCAAACAGCGTGGCAGGTGTCAGGGCCAGCATCACCAGTATCATTACCCGGCTGACCGTAACCTGCGCATGAGCGTGAGGGGAATGGGCGATCTTGTTCATGCAGCCTCCGATACGGGTTGGGCGGCTGCCTGTTTCGCAGCGCGTTCCTTGGCCTCGCGCGCGGCCTTGCGTTTAGCGTTCGCCTCCTGACGTTCACGCTCGATGCGCTGAATCCGCACGGTGCGTTCATCAGCCAGTTTTTTAGTTGCTTCCTGTTTCAGCTTGCCGCGCTCCTGTTCCATCAGTTCGCCCTTGGCAAAGTTAAAGTAGTGCACCAGCGGAATGTGCGACGGGCAGACAAATGAACAGCAGCCGCAGGCGATGCAATCCTTGAGTCCGTGAGATACCGCAGCACTGGAATTGCCGGCGCGGATGTGTGCGGCCATCTCCAGCGGCAGCAAGCCGACCGGACAGGCGCGCACGCAACTGGAACAGCGTATGCAGGGCGCGGCCTGTGTGCTGCCGATTTCACTGCGGGTCAGCGCCAGTACACCGCTGGAACCCTTGACCACCGGCACCGCCGCGCTGCACAACTCGATACCCATCATCGGTCCGCCCAGCACCATGCGTGCGGGCTGGCTGCTAAATCCGCCGCAGGACTTGAACAGGTCTTCGACCAACGTGCCGATCGGCACCATCAGATTGGCAGGATCGGCCACCGCGCCGCCGCTGACCGTCACCAGACGCGATACCAGAGGCCGTCCGAAACGAATGGCGTCCCTTACCGCGAAGGCGGTCGCCACGTTATGCACCAGCACCCCGATGTCGGCCGAACGTCCGTCGGCCGGCACCTCGCGCCCGGTCAGCGCACGGATCATCTGCTTGTCCCAACCCATCGGATACATCGCCGGTACCGCCACCACTTTTACTTCGGTGCCTGCGGCCGCGGCCTGCATGGCGGATAAGGCCGCCGGTTTGTTTTCCTCTATGCCGACCAAGACAGAACTTGCACCCGATCCATAGCGGATGAGGCGTATTCCCTCGATGATGTCGCTCGCACGCTCGCGCATCAGCCTGTCATCGCAGGTAATATATGGCTCGCATTCGCCCCCGTTGATGATCAGCGTGTGCACCTTATTCTTGCGCGAAAGATTCAGCTTCACCGCCGACGGAAACGTCGCCCCGCCTAAGCCTACGATACCGGCCGCCCCCACCCGCTGCGCGATTTCTTCGGGCGACAGATCGAAAGGGTCGGATGGCGTATCGGCTTCAAGCCAGGCGTCATCCCCATCAGCCTCTATCGTGATGGTCGGCGCCGTCAGCCCCGAAGGGTGGGCTGCCATAAAATCGCCAATCGCAGAAATTCTGCCTGACGTGGGCGCATGAACCGGTGCGGAAATATTTCCCTGACTCGCGCCGATCAGTTGCCCCTTCAGCACATGATCCCCCACCCTCACCTGCGGCTGAGCCGCTGCGCCCACATGTTGCTGCAAGGGAACAAACAGTCGAGAAGGCACAGGCATCTGACGTATTGCACGCTCGGAAGCCATCTCCTTTCGGCTTTCCGGATGAACGCCGCCGCGCAATTTAAAAAGTTTCATGACAAACTCACGGTCTGCGGCTTATTCCAATACCAGCCGTGCAGGGTCACCGGGATCGGCTGCAGGGTGACGGATTCGGTCGGACACACCTCCTCACATTTTCCACAGGCGGTACAGGCCTCGCGAAACACCGCATGTATCTGCTGAGCCGCACCCAGAATGGCGTCGGTCGGACACACTTTGAAACAGCGGGTGCAGCCGATGCACAACTCTTCGCGAACTTCGGCGATCATCGGCACAGCATCCTGCACACCGCTGACATCGGCATCCACACCCAGCCTGGCGGCCAGCGCCATCGCCACCGCACGACCACCGGGCGGACACAAGGTCACCGGCGCCAATCCGCCTGCCAGCGCCTGAGCTGCGCCCGCACAACCGGGGAAGCCGCACTGACCGCACTGAGAACCCGGCAGTATTTCTTCGAGTTCTGCAATCAGCGGATTGCCTTCCACCCTGAACACACGCGCAGCCACCCCCAGAATCAAGCCCAGAATCGCGCCCAAAACAGTCAGGCTTGTCAGTGCAACAACCATTTTTTCCTCCTTTAACGTGCATTACAATGCCCGTCTCCCTCACCCAAACCCTCTCCCGGAGGGAGAGGGAACAAACGAATTGCTACGCAAGTTTCACATTAGTGCGGAACCAGACCGGCAAAACCCATAAAGGCCAGCGCCAGCATACCCGCCGTGATAAAAGCGATCGGTGCGCCGGCAAAAGTTTGCGATACGCTGGCCAAAGCGATGCGCTCGCGCATGCCGGCGAACAGCACCAGCACCAGTGTAAAACCTACCGAAGAGCCAAAACCGCCTATCAGGCTGACTGTGAAATTGCTCTTTTCCTGCACATTAAGCAGCGGGAGTCCAAGCACTGCGCAGTTGGTGGTGATCAGCGGCAAATAGATACCCAACACCTGATACAGCGGCGGGCTCACTTTACGTATCACCATTTCGGTAAACTGCACCACCGCGGCGATCACCAGGATGTAAGTCAAAATACGCAGGTACTGAATGCCCAGCGGCATCAGCAGCCAGTGTTCCAGCAACCAGGAACCTGCCGTGGTAAAAGTAATCACGAAAGTGGTAGCCAGTCCCATGCTCAGCGCTGTATCCATTTTCTTGGATATCCCCATAAACGGGCAGAGTCCCAAAAATTTCACCAGCACCACGTTATTGACCAGGGCGGTAGATAACATTATCAATAGGTATTCGCTCATCATTTACTGTCTCCTGGCCTTACAACTCGCAAACCTCGTGCCAGAAATTCAAACATGAACAGACGCACACAAAATCAAGCAATTGCCGTATTGATGCGGCATTAAGGTGCAAAAATCCTTGTCATCATCTTGTCAGATAAAACACTAAATGTAGCAAATGCGACAAAAGGCCGGTCTTTGCAATGCTGAAATGCAGCAACAAACACCGGGTACGGATATTGACCGGACTTTAACCCGATAAACAATCATACTGATTGTCAAGATATTGATGTCAATGCGGCGCAACTGACGCAGCCGGGGTTGGTAAGCGATGAAGATATTGGATTGCACGCGCTGACGCAGTTGTGCTGGATCGGAAAGCTGGCCGACTTAGTCTTTTACGAGTTAAGTCTTCGCATTATCCGCTGAGGCTTATAAATTTATTACAAATAATCAAATACTTGAAGTATATTTGATTCGCTTTGCAGCTTATTTTGAAAAGCGCCACATGCCGAGCAGATTTTTGCATCCGGCTTAACGACGGCAATGCCGGGTCGATGAGTAAAAATACGTCACTTCGCTGCCTGCTGCGTTTTCTGAGCACATTTGGTCAAAGGATACCCCGCTTTACTCAACTCATCGGCAGATTTTGCCAGTTCGCCAGTCGCGGCTCTGGCATCCTGCACAGACTGCACATTGTTATCCACCAGACTGGAAATGTGCTCCAGACTTTGCGCCACCCCTTCGCTGGCGACTGCCTGCCCATTCGATGCCTTTGCGATTCTTTCGATGAGTTGCGCCACATTAACTGCCGCACCCATGATGTCCTGCAATCCTTCACCATTCTTGCGGATCAATGTGATGCCCGTCTCAACCTCGCCTACCGCACTGTGCATCGAACTCACCGCAGCATCCGAAATAGCCGTGATTTCGTTGATGGTGGCGGCGATGTCCTTGGTACTGGCTGCGGTACGCTCAGCCAGCTTGCGCACCTCATCCGCCACGACGGCAAAGCCTCTCCCTTGCTCGCCGGCACGCGCCGCCTCAATCGCCGCATTCAGTGCCAGCAGATTGGTTTGTTCGGCGATTTCCTTGATGGTATTGGCGATGCTGCCGATCTTCTGGATGGACACGCCCAGATCGCTGATGGCCCTACTCGACCTGTCCACGGTATGCGCCACTTTGCCGGTTGCAGAAATACTCAGTTCCATGTTGCGATTGTTTATCTCGACAATATCCTGCATGGCTTTGGCGTTTTGCAACGAATCAGCCGCCATGTGCGCTACTTCCGCAACGGACTGACTGAACTCTTCCATGTTCGATGCAATGGTCTGAATGTGGCCTTGCTCGGTAACCGCATTTTCCGCCACGCCGCTCACCCTGCCTCCCACATCTTTGATGCTCCCGTGGATGTAACCCACTGGAGTAACAATCTCGTCCACCATGGTGCGCATGAATACCTGCATGGTCTGTAGTTCGCTGAACAGCTCACCCATCTCATCACCACCCGCCACGTCGAGCTCGGTATCCAGATTACCTTCCATGATGTGCTTGAAATTCTCCCTGACTTCCGCAAGCGGTTTTAACACGAAGCTGTCTACGCAAAACCCGATGAAGAAAAACAGGAACACCTGCAAAGCCGCCTGAGCGATCAGAAATTCCGCTTCCAGGTCGGCCACTTTGGGCAGCTTATCGATAAGGTAATACTGCACGCCGCTCAAGATGACCAACAATGTCGTCTGGATCATGAGTTGCAGCTTGTTTTTGACCGACCAGTGGCGGAACTTGAACCGCTCGTACTTAGCCACCACGGCTGCTCCGCTCTGGTTCAGTTCGCGGTACAGCGTTTCAGCCTCTGCCACCTGATTGCGCGTGGGCGCTTTGCGCACCGACACATAGCCGATGATCCTGCTGCCTTCGATGACAGGGGCCACAGTTGCGCGCACCCAATAGTGGTCGCCGCTCTTGCAGCGGTTCTTCACCATGCCGCGCCAGGGACGCTCGGCTTTTAACGTATCCCAAAGCCATTTAAACGCCTGCGGCGGCATATCCGGGTGACGCACGATGTTGTGGCTCTTGCCGATTAATTCGGCCCGCGAATAACCCGAGAGCTCCACGAACGCATCGTTGCTATAGGTAATGATGCCACGCGTATCGGTCCTGGTGATCAACACCGTGTTATTTGGAAAGGGCACTTCCCTTTGCGTCACGTGTGCATGTTTATTCTGCATATCTGCTTTCTCTAAATATTATGTGCGGACTGCTGAGCACCCCTTCAAGCTCCTGGTACGACATATAAAGCAATATCAATGCCACAATATAAACACCTTATTAATCATATTGTTATCGATATTTTTTGATCACACTGCGCACCCATACAGTGCATGACAGACAACTACTCAATCTTCACGGACTGTTGTAGTCGGCACAAGCGCTCAAATTCCCGTACAGGAACCGCTTTACCGAACAGGTAGCCCTGGAATTTGTTGCAGCCGTACTGACGAAGAAAGGCGAACTGGTCATCTGTCTCTACCCCTTCGGCCACCACTTCCAGACCGAAGTTGCTGGCGATACTGATGATGGTGCGTACCATGACGCGGCTGTTTTTGTCACGGGCGATGTCGCGTACAAATGACTGGTCAATCTTGAGTTGCTCCAGCGGCAGGCATTTGAGGTGGGACAACGAAGAATATCCCGTGCCGAAATCATCCATGGCGAAGCGAATGCCGATTCCGCGCAGTTCCTGCATTTTTTCGATGGCATCCTGCATGTCCTTCAGGATAAAGCTCTCGGTCAGCTCCAGTTTGAGTTGTGAAGGGCGAATGCCGGTTTGTTCGATAGCATCCTTCACCTGTTCGACAAAGTAGGGATGGCTCAATTGTCTCGGACTGACATTGACGGAAATTCGAACATTGCGCATAACAGGATTCATTTCCCAGCTCTTCAGCTGTGCACACGCTTGTTCGATTACCCAGTCGCCGATGGGAAGAATCATGCCGATTTCTTCCGCCAGCGGAATGAATTGAGCGGGCAACACCATCCCCCGTTGCGGATGTTGCCAGCGTATCAACGCTTCAGCCCCGACGATGCGGCCTGAGTCGTCCACCTGCATCTGGTAATACAGCATCAATTGATGCAGGCGCAGCGAAGCACGCAGGTCTTTTTCCAGTTCGGCCCGCTGCTCCATGGCGGCCTGCATCTCCGGATCGAAGAAAGATACCAGGTTGCGACCGGCAGCCTTGGAGTGATACATGGCAAGATCGGCCTGTTTCAGCACTTCATCAAGGCTGTTCTGATGTCCGCGAAACAGACTGACGCCGATGCTGGGCGAACTGAAGTGCTCGATGCTGTTAAGCCGGTAGGGCAGGCTTAATGCGGCACGTATCTTTTCGGCTATCTTTTCTGACTGATTTGCCGCCTCCTGGCTTATGCTGCTCAATGATTCGAGGGCTACCACGAATTCGTCGCCGCCCAGGCGGGCGACCGTGTCGCCTTCGCGCACATTGCGCATCAGGCGCTTTGCGACTTCTTTGAGCAGCAGATCGCCGACATCATGCCCCTGCGTATCGTTGAGGGTCTTGAAATTATCCAGGTCGATGAACATCACTGCGCCGTATTTTCCAGTGCGTGCGCTGATGGACATGCTTTGCAACAGGCGCTCATGCAATAAACGGCGATTGGGCAGTTTTGTGAGCAAGTCGTAAAAAGCCAGACGGTGAATTTCTTCCTCGGACTGTTTGCGCACGGTGATATCCTGCACCATGAACAGCACCAGGTTTTCTTCACCTATCCGGGCCTGCGTTATATCGGCAAGATAGGCGTGGGTGCCGTCTTCATTTTCACGTTCAAACCCGAAATCGCTGCAATGCACTCCGCTTTTCAGCACCTCAGTGATTCTTTCATCCAGTGCCGTGACATCGAGAAATTCACCCGGCGTCTTGCCTTGCCATGCTTCGTTTTGGGCCAGGCTGAACATGCGCAGCACGGCATTGTTGGCCAGACGAATTTTGCCTGACGCGTCCAGCACGATGAAGCCGATGGGCATGTTGCTGACGATCTGTTCGGTATAGTTGCGCGCCAGCAGCAGTGCTTTCTGTTCGGCGTGAAAATAAGTCTCCAGCGCGAGACCCATATCGAAAAAAATGACCTTCAGCAGCGCACGGCATACATCCTGTCCCAGTGCCGGTTTGTCGCTATAGTGTTCGGCTACCAGAGGCATGACCTCGTTCAGGTATTTGCAATATGCGCTCATGTACCACTTTGGCGTCAATCCGACACGTTGATGTACCACGCCGATATGCAAACGGTTTTCTACGTAGGCCAAGTCATAACAACCCGTTGTGAGCTGGCTGAAATAGGCTGTTTGAGCCTGTTTCAGACGAGCCAGCTGTGCTTCGTCGCCCAGCAGCGGGCGAAGCTCGGGAAACAGCGACAGGTGTTCATAGAAAATTTCGGTTAAATGATCGCGTTTCGCATCCAGCATAGCGTGCACGCCTTTGAGCAAAGCGGCATCCCGTTCGTCAAACGACAAAAATGCCTGTCGCTGTGCAATTTCGGCTTCATCAATGCTAATTTCAGTAATTAGAGGTGGAAAACTGTGCATAATTTGACGAACCTTGATGTTGAGTGTCTGAATACTGTAGCTGTTTTTTGCACTCCATTTGGCGGTTAATTCATCTCAGACAGGGTGTTTTGCAGGAAATCACTTTATGCAACTTACAGTCAGATCAGTTCGTTGGCCAGATCGCGAATCACGGAGGCGCCTACCGAATCCTTGGGATCCAATTCTTTGAGTTTATCCAGCAAGGCGAGGCTTTCTTCACGCTTCCCCAGACGCAGACGAATGAAGGCCAGCGCCTTAAGCGAGAACAGGTAGAAATGCTGCGCGTCAGCCGCCGCATCCCAGTTCGCATCATAAACAGACAAACGCCACCAGTCGGACGGGAAGCCGCCCTTAACCGCCGCGGCCTTCATCCCCATTAGTGCCGATTTTTCCGCATCCTCAAGACGAAACTTGTAGAAATAAAATTTGTACAAGGCAAAATACACCGGCAGGCATGCGGGGTCGATGGCCTGAGCGCTCCACAATATCGCCTCAGCGCGGTTGGTCTGCTGGTATACAGCCGCCACATCCTGAAGCAACTGAGTGATGACGGGACTTGCCTCGCCGCCGAACAAGGCTATCGGATCACCGGCGGTTTCCAGTCCCTTCATCACCAGATTCCGCCTGCAACCCGCAGCCGTTCGACCGGCACGTCACCCACCAGATGTGAGTCGAAAATTTCCATGACATCCTCCTTGGTGACGTGACCGTAGAGTATGCCCTCCGGATAAACCAGCACGTTCGCACCCTGATCGCAGGGACCGAGACAGCCTGAATAGGTAACGGCGATACGGTCATAGGCGTTGCGCTTTTGCAGCTCCTGCCAGAAAGTCTGCAATACATCGTTGCAGCCTTTTTGTGCACATGAACCGCGCGGATGCCCGGCAGGGCGGGATTGAGAACAGACGAATACGTGTTTGACGGGCTTGGCCATGATATTTTCCTTAAGGTTATATAAAGTTTATGAAGGTTCCGAATGATTTTCCTGGTCTGCTGCGTTCAGGCTGACGCCACGTTAAATACGCCAGCCGATCCACCACTCATGACGCCATGAGCTGCGACATGTCGATTACGCTGGCGCGTGGACGGCCCATCAGGAAGCCGCCGATATCCCGGCCAAAATCGCGGCAGCTCTCCAGTTCAATTTCGCTGGGTATCAACTTGATGCGCAAGCCGCCTACCGGTACGCGCATTTTCAGACCGCGCAGCCTCTCCTCGATCATGCGTACCGCCTCACCCGACCAGCCGTAGGATCCGAATGAACCTGCCACCTTGCCCTTGACGTTGATTTTGGCAAAAGAGGACAGCAAGTCCCACACCGGCTTCACCGCGTCACCGTTGATGGTGGGGGAACCCACTAAAATCGCATCGGCCTCCTCGACCAGATCGACAAACGGTTCCACCTCGCCGCCTTCCAGGTCATACAGGGAAATGCGGAAGCCGCCCACTTCGGCCGCGCCGTCGCGTATCGCTTCGGCCATGTGCATGGTGTTGCCGTAGGAGCTGATGTAAAAAATAATCATGGTTTTAACGCCATGGTCGATTTCCAGATGCAGGCGTGGCGTGGACAGTTCGCGGTAACGTTCGACGTAATGACGCGGATGGTCGCGCAAAATCGGGCCGTGGGTGGGCGCGATGAGATTGATCTGCAGCGGCTCGATCAGCGCCAGCGCACTCAGCACGTAATGCTTGAAAGGACGCATGATGTGCGAGTAGTAGTACTCGAAGGAAAACCGGAAGTCGCCTACGCGGTCGTTGAATAATTGTTCGTCGCAGTAGTGACAGCCGAACACATCGCCTGAGAACAGCACCCCTTCTTCTTCCAGATAAGTGCATTGCGTGTCCGGCCAATGCAGGTAAGGCGTGTTCAGAAAGCGCAGAGTGCGATCGCCCAGGCTTACGCGGTCGTTGGTGGTGACAGGTGTGTAGGCAATGTCGCTGTTGTTGAGCAGCGCCTTGAGCATCTGTTGTGCTGCTTCCGAAATATACAACGTAGCCTGCGGGGCGCGGCGCATCAGCTCCGGCAGCGCACCGGAATGGTCCGGTTCCAGATGGTTGAGCACGATGACTTTGATCTCGTCATAACGGGCGACGGCTTCCAGCCTTGTAAAAAACTGATCGGCCGTCTCGGCCTTGACGGTATCGATGACCGCCACCCCGTCGGAGCCGCGCACCAGATAAGAGTTATAGGTGGTGCCGTTCGGCGTTTTGAGGATGACATCGAAGGTGCGCATCTTTGAGTCGAACGCACCGATCCAGTGTACCCGCTCGGTCACCGCCATCGGTTTGAGCACTTCACCTTGATTACTCATGATCCTGGCCGAATCAGTAAACCGCAACCTGCCTGATAAACATCATCGTTCCCCTAGCCTGCGGCAGGCAGCGTGGATTTAAGCTTGTCCAGCGTGAAACTCTTGGCATCGGCATCCTGAAACACCTTGAACACCTTTTCCTTAGCGGCTGTCGAATGTACGAAGTCTTCATATGCACGCTGCAGCAATGCACGGTACTGCTTGAACATGGCTACTTCATCCAGCTCACCCAGATTTTCCTGGCGCAGATACTGATAAAAACGTTTGAGAATATGCAACCGGTACACATTGACCACCGGTTGTTCATAGGTAATGCCGAAAAAATCGAGAAATTCCTCGGCGGCGGAAAACTGCGTCAGTTTCTGGATCATGGTGCTCATCTTTATTTCTCCTTAAGGTTAAGATAATGAAACCGGATCAGGTTTCAGACTGCCGTCGAAAGACGGTTGCGCGCAGTCATCGGCATCGCAGTTCTGGCAGATGCCTGAAGCAGCTTCTTCGCCTGCCAGACCGGCTAATTTGAGCTCTAGATCATTGATGCGATCCAGCAGGCAGCTGATGGCCTTCCCTACCGGATCGGGCATGCGGTGATGGTCGAGATCGATGCCGTCGGCGGTAATGCGCCGCTGATGTTTAGGCAAGACCATGCGGCCGGGAATGCCGACCACCGTCATTTCAGCCGCGACATCCTCGATGACCACCGAATTGGCGGCAATACGGGCATTCTTGCCTATCGTGACAGGCCCCAAAATCTTCGCCCCTGCACCGACCACCACGCCGTCGCCCAGTGTGGGGTGGCGTTTACCGGGATTCCACGAGGTACCACCCAGCGTAACGCCGTGATAGAGCGTGACATCTGCGCCTATTTCAGCCGTCTCGCCGATCACCACGCCGCAGCCGTGGTCGATGAAGAAACGACGACCGATGGTGGCCCCAGGATGGATGTCGATCTGGGTCAGCATGCGTGCAATAAAACTGAGCAGGCGCGCGCCATAGCGCAGCCCGATCTGCCACAAGGCGTGTGCCAACCGGTGCAATATCAGGGCGTGAACGCCGGGATAAATCGTGATGACCTCAAGCGTGTTGCGTGCCGCAGGGTCGCGTTTGAATACACAGGCGATGTCCTCACGCAGCATGCTCCACAGGCCAGGTGTGTGTACCGGCTCCAGGCCGGCAACACATTCATCAGTGAAAGTGCTCATGTTTTCTCTCATCATGACGGCATTGTGCAAGTCGCGTTTTCAAGATAAAACCGCTTCAAATCTTCAATACTGGGTACGCGCTTGGTCTGTGTGGCGTGGTCGCGGATCATGTCAAGCAAGGAGTGCGCCTCAAGGTCGGAGAGAATCAGGCCGATTTTGGCGTAGGCATTGATGACGGAATGTGAACCTGAATGCTTGCCCAGCACGGTGCGATGCTCGCGACCGACCTCGGCAGGGCTGAAGGTTTCATAGTTACGCAAATCCTTGATCAAGCCGTCGACATGAATGCCTGACTCATGAGTGAATACCCCATCACCGACGATGCTCTTGTTGGAGGGGACCGGCCGCCCGGAAGCTTTTGCGACAAGCTGGGAAATATCGGGAAAATGCATCGTATTGACAGCAGTCTCGATGCCATACAGATGACGCAGTGCCATGACGACTTCTTCGAGAGGCGCATTGCCGGCGCGTTCACCCAATCCGTTGACGGTGGTATTGACATGAGTTGCGCCGGCGCGGATTGCGGCAAGTGTGTTGGCAGTGGCCAATCCCAGATCATTGTGTGCATGCATTTCCAGATCCAGATCGACCGCCCGACGCAGTATGTTGATCCTGCTATAAGTGGAAAAAGGATCAAGCAAACCCAGCGTGTCCGCAAAACGAAGGCGACTAGCGCCCGCGTTCTGTGCAGTTTCGGCCACACGCAGCAGGAAATCGGTGTCCGCACGCGAAGCATCTTCGCTGCCCACACACACCTCCAGCCCGAGCTCCAGCGCACGCGGAACATATTCGCGTATCTGCGCCAGCACCCAGTCGCGGTCACGTCCCAGCTTGTGTTCGATTTGCATGTCAGACACGGGGATAGACAGATTGACGATATCCACCTTGCAGCCTGCAATTGCCTTCATATCCGATTCACACATGCGCCCCCACACCATCAACTTCGAGGGCAGATGCAACGCGGAAATGGCCTGAATCAATTCGATTTCGGTATTCCCCATGATAGGGATGCCTATCTCCATCTCCGGCACACCTGCGCGTGAGAGCGCTTTGGCGATTGAAATTTTCTCGTCTGCACTGAATGCCACCCCGGCGGTCTGCTCACCATCGCGTAGGGTTGTGTCATTGATCGTGACCATGATGGGCTTTCCTTGTAGAGCAAATCGTCTCAAGCTGATTACAGCAATACTTGTGCCAGCAACGGCCCATTGAACTTATTGATTATTTTTCATGGTGTTGCAAATAGGCTGCACAATCGCCAAGGGAGGGAGTTTCGGATTAAATGTCGTGTTTGTCGTTTTTGCAACAGTACTGAATGAAAGGTATCCGCGCGTTATTTGGAACTGCCACCCCAGGCTTTAGTGGCCTTCCTGAGCCAGATTGATGGAGTAGCGCGGTATTTCAACCAGCAGATCGTCCTGACGCACGACAACCTGACAGGCCAGGCGCGAATAGGTGTTTAAACCCCATGCCTTATCGAGTTGATCTTCTTCATCTTCGGAAGCCGCCGTGAGCGATGCATATCCTTCCTTGATGATGACGTGACAGGTGGAACAGGCGCAGGATTTTTCGCACGCGTGTTCGATCTCAATGCCATTTTTCAGCAAGGCATCGCACAGAAAAGTTCCCGTTTTGGCGTCGAAAGAAGCACCCTCCGGACAGTTTATTTCATGAGGCAGGACGGTTATGCGTGGCATAGGGCACCTGTGTTTATAGTATGCATATCTGGATTAACGGTCATGACGAGCTTTACATTAAACATGCATATCCAGATCGTTCAAATTACGGCCGGTCAAGGCAAGTTGTATGCTTGCATTCATGCGGCGCGCAGCAAAATCCTGTGTGACACGATTGAGATCATCGCTCGCGCGCTTGAGCGATTTCAGGCTGTCCGGTTCGCAGGTTTCAATCACCTCGGCAAGCACATAGATGGCTTGTGAGATCGCGTTGCGCTCAACGGGGGAGAGCAGCGCATCCCCGTCTTGCGCAAGTGCCGATTGCGTTGCATCGAGCAGGCGGCGCGCGTCCACCTGAGCCTCCCTCAGCATGCGCTCGCGCATATCGCTGTCTGCCTTGCCATAAGCATCCTCCAGCATCTGTGCCACTTGCGTGTCGCTCAGACCGTAAGAGGGTTTGACTGCCACCGATGCTTCGACGCCGGTGCTTTGCTCGCGGGCGATCACGCTCAACAATCCATCCGCATCGACCTGAAAAGTCACGCGGATATGTGCCGCGCCAGCCGCCATGGGTGGAATACCACGCAACTCGAAACGCGCCAATGAGCGGCACTCCGCCACCAGTTCACGTTCGCCCTGCACCACATGAAAACTCATCGCGGTCTGGCCGTCCTTGAACGTGGTGAATTCCTGGGCACGCGCAGAAGGTATCGTGGAGTTGCGCGGGATGACCTTTTCGGACAGTCCGCCCATGGTTTCAATGGCCAGCGAGAGCGGGATCACGTCCAGCAACAGCAATTCGTCACCGGCCTGATTGCCGGCCAGCGCATTGGCCTGTATCGCAGCCCCCAGAGATACAACCTGATCCGGGTCGACATTGGTGAGCGGTGCCTGCTTGAAGAGTTCGGCAACCGCGGTACGCAAATGCGGCATACGGGTTGATCCGCCCACCAGCACGACCCCGTTGACTTCGCTCATCTGCAAACCTGTGTCGCGCAGCGCACGGCGCACCGGGGTAAAAGTCTTGTCCAGCAGTGCGCGTGTCAGATTGTTGAATGTGTCCCGGCTGATAATGGCGCTGATCGCCGTACCGTCCGACAACGTGCATGAAACCTCCGTCGCCGCCAGATCGGTCAATCTTTCCTTGGCATGGCGCGACTCGGTGAGCAGCAAACGCGCATCCTCAACTCCCAGCTGGGACAGATTGAGCGACGTCACAACCCAGTCATAGATGCAGCGATCGAAATCATCACCGCCCAACGCGGAATCCCCGTTGGTGGCCAGCACCTCGAATACCCCGCGCGTTAAGCGCAGTATCGAAAAATCAAACGTTCCACCACCCAGGTCATAGACGCAGTAGATGCCTTCGGAAGCGTTATCCAGTCCATAGGCGATGGCCGCAGCGGTGGGTTCGTTGATCAGCCGCAATACCGTTATGCCGGCAAGCCTTGCCGCGTCCTTGGTGGCCTGGCGCTGTGCATCGTCGAAATAGGCCGGTACGGTAATCACGGCCCCTGTCAGTTCGCCACCCAGGCTTTCCTCGGCACGCAGTCGCAACACCTTGAGAATTTCGGCAGATATCTCCACCGGGCTCAGTTCCCCGGCCACCGTTTTAAGCTTGACCATACCGGGGGCTTCGATGAAGTTGTAGGGCATCGCGGAGATTCCGGCAATATCGGCAACGCCGCGTCCCATAAAGCGCTTGACCGATACAATCGTGTTGCGCGGGTCACGACTCGCTCCGTCGCGCGCCGACCAGCCGACATCCACCCCGTCGCTGGTGTAGTGCACTACCGATGGCAGCAAAGTCCTGCCTGAGGAGTCCGGCAAAACTTCCGATACGCCACTGCGTACGGTCGCCACCAGCGAATGGGTGGTTCCTAGATCTATACCAACGACCAGCCTGTGCTGGTGAGGGGCGGCGCTTAAGCCGGGTTCGGCGATTTGTAGCAGTGCCATGGTTAGTTATCCAGTTGATTTAGTGCTTCGTCAATGTCAACGCGCAGTCGCTCATAAAAACGCAGTTCATTCACACGCATCGCTGCACTCTGATAATCGCTGCGCGTATCCAGCGCTTCTGTCAATTCCTTTTCCTGTCCGGACACCTCGTTGCGCAATTTTTGCGCAAGTGCTTCCAGCTTCAAAACATCACGTGCCGCACACGCGCTTTCTATATCTTCACGCCATCCCATTTGAGCCATCAAAAAAGCGGTAGACATGGTTGCATCGGATTTTTTTGCATCTGGGCCGGCAGCCATGTCGATCAGACATTGCGCGCGGCTCGACGGCTGACGCAGTGTCCGGTAAGCGTCGTTCACCGTCGTGGAAAGCTGCAACGCAATACGACGTTCCAGTTCCGTATGGCTGACATGACGATCGGGGTGCAACTTAGCCTGCAAGCGGCGAAACGATTCCTCCAGCTTCCCCAAATCGATTGCAAAACGGGGCGGCATGCCGAAGAGTGCAAAAAAATTGTCGGTGGCGGCATCCATTTTTATACGCTGAAGCTTTCACCGCAGCCGCAATTGGCCGTGACGTTGGGATTGTTGAACTTGAAGCCTTCGTTCAATCCCTCGCGGACAAAATCCAGCTCCGTGCCGGCAAGAAAAGCATGGCTTTTCGGGTCAACGATGACCGTCACGCCAAAGCTTTCGAACAGCAAATCATCCGGTTCCGTGACATCGGCGAATTCGATTGCATAGGCAAAACCCGAACACCCGCTGGTTTTCACGGCAAGACGCAAACCTACGCCCTTGCCGCGATTTTCGATAAACTTGCTGACGCGTTTTGCCGCGCTCTCGGTCAGGGTGACTGCCATGATAAGTTCCTCGTAGTTACATGGAAAACGAGCTGCCGCAACCGCAGGTCGAAGCCGCATTCGGATTTTTGATCAGGAAACGTGCACCTTCCAGACCATCTTCGTAGTTAATCTCGGCACCCACCAGATATTGATAACTCATCGCATCCACTACCAGTGTGACGCCGTGCTTCTCTATGCGGGTGTCGTCCTCATTGATGGTCTCATCGAAGGCGAAACCATACTGAAAACCGGAGCAACCGCCGCCGGTCACATAGACGCGCAGGTTCAGCTTGGCATTGCCTTCATCGATAATCATTTCTTTCACTTTCAACGCAGCCCCCTCGGAAAATATGACCGGGCTGGTCGTATCTATGCTTGTCGTTTCTATCATCGCGTCTGACATGGTGAACTCCTGTATGGGTTAAGGTTGATTAATGTGCAGTGGCAGGTGCGCATACCGGGTAGCCGGCCCCGCTCATATCGTGCTTGGTACGGTAATCCGCCACAGCTGCCTTGATTGCATCTTCAGCGAGTATGGAGCAGTGTATCTTCACCGGAGGCAGCGCCAGTTCATCGGCGATGGTGGTATTCTTGATGTCGAGTGCCTGTGTCAGGGTCTTGCCTTTGAGCATCTCGGTGACCAGCGAGGAAGAGGCGATGGCACTGCCGCAGCCGTAAGTCTTGAATTTCGCATCTTCGATGATGCCGTTCGCATCAACCTTAATCTGCAGCTTCATCACATCGCCGCAGGCAGGTGCGCCCACCATGCCGGTGCAGACATCCTCAGCGTCGTTATCCATCGTGCCGACGTTGCGCGGATTTTCGTAGTGATCCAGTACCTTGTCGCTGTATGCCATTTTCAACTCCTTAGGATTGAGGATTAAGGACCGAGGATTTAAAAACCATGTTCCGGCTCATTCCTCAATCCGCGCTCCTGTTATTAATGTGCTGCTGCCTTCTCCTGGTCGCGGTGAGATTCCGTGCCATGCGCCCAGCTGACGGTAGAAAGATCGATCCCCGCCTTGAACATATCCCAGAGCGGCGACAGATCGCGCAATTGCGTAACCTTGCTCTTGATGAGCTCCACCGTGTAATCGATGTCTTCTTCGGTAGTGAAACGGCCCACGCTGAAGCGGATGGAGGAATGAGCCAGTTCATCTTCGCGTCCAATGGCTTTGAGCACATAGGAAGGCTCAAGGCTGGCAGAGGTACAAGCCGATCCGGAAGAAACCGCTAGGTTTTTCA
This sequence comes from Pseudomonadota bacterium, assembly GCA_021783855.1. Next base: position 15,828 of record JAJXTL010000010.1, on the reverse strand, counting down.
CCGCCATCATCAGAGATTCTCCCTCGACATAGTTAAAGCTGACGTTAAGGTTGTGCGCGACACGCTGTTCGAGATCGCCATTGATATAGGCCTCCTCGATCTCCTGCAGCCCCTTGAGCAGTTTGTTTCGCAACGCAAGAATCCGCTCGTTTTCAGTCGCCATGTCTTCTTTGGCAATGCGAAACGCCTCGCCCATTCCGACGATCTGGTGAGTTGCCAGCGTACCGGAGCGCATACCACGCTCGTGACCGCCGCCGTGCATTTGCGCTTCGATGCGTATGCGCGGTTTGCGGCGCACATAAAGTGCACCGATACCCTTGGGGCCATAGGTCTTGTGCGCAGAAAAGCTCATCAGATCGACCGGCAGCTTTTTCAGATCGATTTCCACCTTGCCGGTTGATTGCGCGGCATCTACATGAAACACGATGCCCTTTTCGCGACACAAGTTACCGATGGCAACGATGTCCTGAATGACGCCGATTTCGTTATTCACGTGCATGACCGAAACCAGGACTGTGTCGGGACGAATCGCGGCCTTGAGCGCATCGAGGTCGATCAGACCGTTTTCCAGCGGCGTCAGATAGGTTGCCGTGTATCCCTGCCGTTCCAGTTCACGCACCGTATCCAGCACGGCCTTATGTTCTGTCTTGATCGTAATCAGGTGACGGCCCTTAGCGGCGTAGAAATTCGCAGCGCCCTTGATGGCGAGATTGTTGGATTCGGTCGCGCCGCTGGTCCAGACTATCTCCTTGGGATCGGCATTAACCAGTGCTGCGACCTGTTCGCGCGCCTTTTCGACAGCCTGGTCGGCATCCCAGCCAAAAACATGCGAACGACTGGCCGGATTACCAAACATCTCGGTCAGATAGGGAATCATCTTTTGCGCCACGCGCGGGTCAACCGGAGTGGTGGCTGAGTAATCCAGATAAATAGGTAGTTTGAGCATAGTCGTCGTCAAGGCCTGTTGAGCGTTTATCGGTTAGCAATCTGTTCGCTATTAGCTATGCAAGTTGCGTACCAATGCTGAAATTTTCATATAACTCATTGTATAAATAGATGAAAAATAAAATAATATGAATTGTTGCAATTGTTGTTTTTGTAGTACTCAGTACAAGAAAACGGAGCATTGCTGCGATTGAAGGTGAGTACGACGGAAGGTGTAAAGCATCACCGTTTTAACTCTGACTTCTTGTAGTTGCTGAAATGTCCTTCCTTGGCGGCCTGGCTGCGTGCACGCTTAAGGATATCGGCGGTCTTGCCATGTGGGGCCAGCAACGACACCAGTTTTTCAAGCTCTGTGCTGCCGCACTCCGGGCAGGCCGGGACGGTGGATGCCCTGATTAGAAGATCGAATGTTTTGTTGCAGTCCTTGCATCGGTATTCGTAGATCGGCATATATTCCTCTTTGGGTAGTTTACAAAACACCACGTTGTAACGTTGGTGCCAGCAAAAAATATGCCTGAAAATACCTTGTGATCTTGCTGTGATGCGCAAGCAGTTGGCAAATACACTAACAGGCATAATTATTGCTTTCACAAAGTTATGCGGTTAACTGTATTTTTAACAACTAATTTTAAATTTGTTTGTCCCACGCTGGAAAATGGGCGAATCACACTATATAAATATAAACCCCGCATCGATCTTTAAGGAAGCAAAATGACCAAAACATTGGAGCGGAACAGCAACATGGAGCTGGTCACGATTTACGAAGTAGGCAAGATTCTGAGTTCATCGCTCAATCTGTCAAAAACCTTGCGCGAGGTTCTGAACGTGCTATCCGTTCATTTGAATACGCGCCGTGGCATGATCAGCTTGTTGCAGGAATCGGGCGAGCTGCACCTAGTTGGTGCAAGCGGACTGTCGAGCGAAGAATTCAAACGCGGGCGCTATCAATCGGGGGAAGGCATTACCGGCAGGATATTACAATCCGGCTTGCCTGTTGTACTGCACGACATTTCTGAAGAACCGCTGTTTCTGAATCGCACCGGTTCGCTCGATGAAGCGACCGATAAAACAATCGCCTTCATCGGCGTACCGATCAAGTCAGGCAAGGACACCATCGGTGTGTTGAGCATAGACCGGGTGGCAGATGCGCGTGTCGGAAAATTTCACAATGACGTCCTGTTGCTCACCATGGTGGCAAATCTGGTCGGTCAGACTGTTCGCTTAAATCAAGCCGTGGCGAACGATCGCAGCCAGCTCATTCAGGAACAACAGCGTCTTAAAATTGAGTTGCACGGCAAATATAGCATCGACAATGTAGTCGGTTATTCCAAGCCTATGCAGGAGGTGTTTTCGCAAGCGCACCTTGCCGCCCCGGGACGCGCCACCGTGCTGTTGCGCGGCGAAAGCGGCACGGGCAAGGAAGTGATTGCCCGCGCCATTCATTTTTTGAGCCCGCGCAAGGATGCCCCGTTTATCAAGGTCAATTGTGCTGCATTGACCGAGACCCTGCTCGAATCAGAACTGTTCGGCCACGAGAAGGGCTCGTTCACCGGTGCACAGGGCGAACGTAAAGGGCGTTTCGAACTGGCTCACGGCGGTACGCTGTTCCTCGATGAAATCGGCGACATCTCGCCTGCATTTCAAGCCAAATTGTTGCGCGTATTACAGGAACGGGAATTCGAGCGTGTTGGCGGCAACCGTTCGATACGCGTTGATGTGCGCCTGATTACCGCTACCAATCGCAATTTGGAGAAGGCCGTTGCAAACGGCGAATTCCGCTCCGACCTGTACTACCGGATTAATGTAGTCAGTATTTACCTGCCGCCTCTGCGAGACCGGCGCGAGGATATTCCCTATCTGGTGGAACGTTTTTTAAACAAATTCAATCAGGAAAACAAACGCTCGCTGACGCTGTCGCAGGAAGCAATAAGCGTGCTGACTAACTGCTATTGGCCGGGCAATGTCCGCGAGCTTGAAAATTGCGTTGAGCGTACTGCGACCATGACCCGTAACACCGTCATCCGGGAAATTGATTTCCCCTGCCAGCAGGGTAAATGTCTTACTCAAGAGTTGCACGGTGAGCGCCAACCGATTCCGATCATTGTTCAGCCTGTGCGTCGTGACAGGCCTGCTGCACCTGATCCCGTCGAGCAGGATACCCCTTCAAGTGAACCGGCACCCTCCACGGAGCGCGAGCGCCTGATTGCCGCATTGAAGCAAAGCGGCTGGGTACAGGCCAAGGCAGCGCGTGTGCTGGGTATTTCGACGCGACAGCTGAATTATGCCTTGTTGAAATACAACGTTGAAGTCAAGAAGTTCTGACAATCCAGCATTTGACGAAAACACCGGCCAATAATCACACCTGCGAATCAGTGGGTTTCTTCCATCACCCGTGCAGTCACAGCACCCTCTGACTCGAAGCAGTTTTTGTAATCAACGCATGACTGGCAGCTTCGAGCCGGGCACATGATGATCTCGGCTCGGTCGCAAAGTTGCTTGTAGAAAAACTTCTTCCATTTCATGTTATGCACATTTTTGTGGAAGAGAGATGTGAAATATCGCTCCAGCAAAGCGGACAAGGTGCGACGGTCCGGCAGCCCCATGTCATGATAGAGATGATCGCGGCCCATACAGCCGCTTGCCACGGCATAGGCCAGCCATTCGTTGCTCTCAGTATCATTACTGCGATGTTCCATCAATATTGCCAACAAGTCTTCAAACTCGCTCATCAATGGAGGAACATAAGCCGCATAAGCTTCACCGGAACAAGCATCCAAAATTTCACCGCTACCGCCGGGAAAATAACAATCCAGCAATTCGGCAAATTGATCGCCACTGAGCCCCATGCCCGGATTAGGGGGATGTATATTACCCTTGGCAATTGCCTGAATCACACTAGCAAATACAATTGTCAGTTCGTCCTCAGGATATTTGGCGCGTGCCAGAAGCCAGCCATAACTCATGTGGTTAAATCTTGCCTTCATCACAAGCTCCCGACTTACTCGCTGGGCAAGGGGCTATGGGTGTAGCATTTTTTCGGACAAATTTTAGAGCACGCCAGACAACCGATGCAGTTTTCCTTATGCGCGATGGTCATCACCTTCTTTTCGTACTCCTCGTCATCGTCATCGTCCTCTCCCCCCGCAAGGGCCACTATCTCGCCTTCATCGTCGATGCCGACCAGTTGCAGCACATCGCGGGAACAGACCTTATAGCAGCGACCGCAGCCGATGCATTTACCCTGATCGAGTTCAGCGACGAAATTCGGTGTCCATATTTCGCCGCTCGGCAGGGTGACGCTAAATAAACCCATGATTATTCTCCTTAAATTCAGCCGCCGGCCGCACCCAACAGCTTGCGCGCTTCAGCAAGCGATGCATGAGCGTCATAGGCTTTCTGGGCGACTTCCATGATGCGCTCCCACCCGGTCGGCAAATCTTCCGACAGATCGTGCAGATCCATCTTGAGCGCAGTGGCCTGCTGGTTGAGCTTTTTCACCCGAGCCTTGAGTGTATCGATGTCTTCCATGTTTTCCTCTTAACCGTAATTCGCCACATCGGGAAACTGCCTGATCATCTCCACGCCGGCGGTAACAAACTTCTGGCCTTCTTCCGCCAGTATTTCCATACTGTTGAAGCCGAAACGATGCACATCGCGCAGTTGCTTGTTGACGACAATCAGACGACCCGCGATGAGCACCTGACGACCGAAGCCCTCATGCGACATTTTCATCATCGGCGAGACCATCACGCCGGTCAGTCGCTCGATGGACAAGCCAATCGCGTTATAAAACAGCTCCAGCCGCCATAGCGTTTCAGGATCCGGGTCGCCCATGATGGGCATCTCGCGTCGTTGTTCCTTGGTGATGATGTAGGGTGCCAACAATGTCTCATCGGATTTACCCTCCCAGATACCGTTGATATCCTGTGCCCGCCATTGTTTGACCAGTTCCTGTACAAACACGGTTTCGAGCGGAGATGCTATTGCAGTTTCAGTCATTTTTTATACCTCGTCTTCAAAATCAATCACCCGCTCCTGATCCTTGAGCAAGGCCTTACGCAGCCAGGGTGGCGGCGTTCCTTTTAATACATCCTGCAACTTGTCCAGTATGTCCAGAATCACTTCCGGCTGGGACACCTTGATCGGATGGATCTTGTTCGCGACCACCCTAGCCGCGCCTGATCCGCCAATCGCGGCGACATAGAGAATCGCGCAATCATGGATTGCCGCCAATTTAGGCGCCAGTTTGTCTTCATCGCCGTCTTCTTTCAGGTCGCCCTCAAACGCAAAGGTCTCGATAAAATCATAGCCATCCACCCTGACATCGTAGACTGCGATGTTTTTGGCCCAGCCAAAGTGAGCGTCTACACGCTGCAGGTCCTGTGTGGAAAATGCGACTTTCATGGTCTGCTCCTTTTCAAAGTAATCAAAAAACCAGTTCGGCGACCGGCGCAGCCTCAGCAGCGGGAAGCGGCCAGCTGCCGGGATGGTTTTCATGGCCCGAAGCTAAAAACATATTGCCGATTTCGAAGACCAGTCTGCGCGTGCCGCGATAACCCACCGACAACTGGTGCGCTGAGCCGAGCCGGTCGAACATCGGGATTCCCATCCGGAAAAAAGGAATAGAGAGTCGCTCGGCAGCCTGTCGCCCGTGCGAGTGCGTAATCAACAGATCGCATCCCTTGGCGCGCAGCTCCAGGTCTTCCAGATCGCCGATCAGCACCTCATCTGCAGGCAATTGGGCAAACACAGGCGACTTGGTTGTCGTCACCAGCGCCGTCAATTCGCAACCCATCTCGGCCAGCCAGCTGGCGGTTGCCCACAGCAAATCAGGCTCGGCACCGATCGCGATTTTTTTGCCGCCAAAGAAAAAGTGACCATCCAGCATCGCATCCACCAACTGGCTGCGCTGGCGACGATATTTCATCGGCACTTCGCGACCGGAAATTCGCGACAGCGTCATCAGCATACGGTCATTCACCTCCAACCCGGTCAGCCGGTCGAACAGTTCATAGTCCACACCGGTCATCGCGTGCAGCGCTTCGGCACAGCTGCGCATCTGCTCGCCGATCGCGATGGTCATACCCGATGCACCCATGCTGCGAACTTGCGCAAGCGTTGTGCCGCCTATGGTACTCGGGCTGAAATCCTCCGGAATATGGCCATCCAGTGAGCCGGAAATATCCGGCATCATCACAGGATTCAAGCCGAAGGCTTCGATGATTTCGCGTAATTCCTCAATGTCCCCTGCCGTCAGATGGCAACCCGCCAGAACGTTGATTTGTTTGTCTATTTTCAGGGAAACGGGTTCCACCAGCGCCTGTATCATCGCCAGCACCGCTTTTGCCCAGCCGTCCTGAAACGCCCCGGTATAGTCCGGTGTCGATACATACACCACCTGCGTGTCGCCCAGTTCAGGATGTTTGGCGCGGATGAGCTTCAGATCGCCCGCCACATCCTCGCCCTTGGTCTCGGTCAATCCCGTCGAGCAGATGCCGATCAGATCCGGATTGGCGCGCGTCTTGATATTGACAATGGCCTGTTCAATCTGCTCCATGCCGCCCAAGATGGTGGTCGCTTCATTCATCGCCGTGGTCTGCAACGGAATCGCTTCGCGAAAATGCCGCACCAGCAACACCAGGCCAAACCCTGTACATCCCTGCGAGCCGTGCATCATCGGCATGCAGTTATTCATGCCCATGTACGCGTAACTGGCGCCCAGCGGCTGGCTCATTTTGAGCGGGTTCACCGTGCAGGATTTCTTCGACTCCGTGACCTGTGCCATGTCAAACCTCCCACGGTGCGGGGATGCGCACCTGTTCCCATACCGGGTTATACAGCGACTTGTCGATCTGCTTGACCAGCTCGACCATCCCTTCATAACCGGCGTAGGCGTAATGGCGCTCCTGATTGATGTCCAGCCAGGGCATTTTGGCCTTCAGCGCAATAAACTGGGAGCGTCCACCGGAGAGCATGATGTCGGCGCGCGCATCTTTCAGCATTTTGTAAATATCACGCGGACTCATGTCATCGACCGCATGCGCATCCTCGGCCATCATTTCCTTGATCTTTTCCTTGTCTTCCGCGGTGGATTTTTTGGTGCTGGTGCCCACCACATTCATGCCGACCTCCTGCAAGGCGGCCACCACCGACCACGACTTCACGCCGCCGGTAATCAGCAGCACGCGCTTGTCTTGCAGACGCGGCGTATAGGCCTTCATGCGCGCCCAGACGCGCGTTTCCTCGCGCTCGATCAGCGCGTCTGTCCTGTCCATCAACTCGTCAGGTGCACCCTGCATGATCAGCAAACCGGCGATCTGGCGCAGCGAATCCGACATGTCGGATACGCCATAAAATGAACCTTCGAAAAACGGTATGGCGTAACGCTCTTCCATCTTGCGCGCGATGTTGATCATCGCTTTGGAGCACACCATCATCGCCGCTTTGGCGCGGTGCGAGTAAGCCACTTCATTGTATTTGGCATCCCCGCTGATGCAGGCCAGCAAACGGATACCCAGTTCATCGAGCAGCGGCTTGATCTGCCACAACTCGCCGGACAGGTTGTACTCGCCGATGATGTTGATGTCATAAGGCGTGGTGTATTCAGGCTCGGCAGTACCGATCACATAATCGAGCAGCGCTTCGCCACCCAGCTTGTTGCCCAGATTCTTGTTGCCGACAAAACCCGGCGCATTCACCGGAATGACGGGTTTGCCGAATTTCTTCGCCGCCGCCTTGCACACCGCCTCGATGTCGTCGCCGATCAGCGCGGTGACGCAGGTCTGATAGACGAATACCGCCGGCGGGTCGTATTTGTCGATGATTTCCTTGATCGAACGATACAATCGTTTCTCGCCGCCGTAGATCACGTCCAGCTCGCTGATGTCGGTGGTGAAGCCGGTACGATAAAGTTTTGAACCGGACGAGTTTGCGCTGCGGTTGTCCCATGAATTGCCTTCGCAGGCAATCGGACCATGTACCAGGTGCGCCACGTCGGTGAGCGGTTGCAACGCAATCTTGGCGCCGTCGAATGCACAGCCGCCGGCCGCAGCCCCAGGCACCAATTGCTTGGTACAGCCTTTCTTGCGTTCCTTGGCAGACTTGCCCTGATTGACTTCGCAACCGGGTTCGTTGAATACGTCCTGTACTTTTTCCGCAAGTGTAGTCGACATTTTCCAGCCCATCCTGACTAACGGGCATGGCGAAGATGCCACCCCTGATGATGAAGCTCGCCATGCCCGTTTCCCTCACTTCAATCCTCTCCCGGAAGGAGAGGAGGCAAACGAACGCTTCGCGAGTTTCACGTTAAATGCCACTGTGAATTTCCCGGGCAGATGATTAAAAACCTGTCTCACCTGCCTGCACTGGGATAGTCAGCAAACATCATGCCAATGATCTGCATGAACTGTAATGGCCTGTTTATACAGGAGTGATATTCGGAATGGCGCGTACTTTAACTTTTTAATATATGTAGCAAATCTTACAAAACGTACAGTTAGCCGTCGTTCGCCAACGGGTACTGCCGATCACTATGTGTCGTTTGAGATTCCAGAGCCTGGCAGCTCTGACCGAGTGACGCCTCAAAAAACTCGAAATGCTTCATCTGTTCCTCAGAACAGCTGTCCTACCTCATGCTCTGCGCACCGAGAAGCTCTCAAACATTGCTCCGATGCGGCTACATAAGCCATCATCCAACAATTCCTGAGCGGAAAAACTGTTAACTGTCTCATCGGCGCATCCCTGAGCCCGGAATTCCTGCAGCAGATAATGCCTCACACCAAGTTGTTGCAACGCTTCAGCCAGTTGCAGCAGTGAATGTTGAGTGTGGTAGAGCGGATGCACGGTCGTGCGGAATTCATAGGGCACGCCGCTTGCGAGCAGCAGTTGTGCGCTTTGATATGCCTTCTTGCCGCTTTCGGGCGTGCCCGTCACTTTGTCATAATCTGTGAAAGCAGCCTTGATATCCATCGCCACCCATGAAGTTAACGGCAGTAATTTTTCGAGGCGTGCTGGGTAAGCGCCGCCGGTGTGCAGGCCGACCTTGAAACCCAGTTCGTGAACATTTTTCATGGCCTGATTGAGCCCGTCCTGCAAGGTCGGCTCGCCGCCGCTGAATACAATCGCATCCAGCAGTCCCTGACGTCGCTGCAAAAAACTCAGCACAGCGGACCATTGCAATGGATTCCCGCCACGGCGAGGAATCAGATGCGGGTTATGGCAATAACCGCAACGCCAGGGGCAGCCCTGACAAAAGACGACTGCGGCCAGACACCCGGGATAATCGGTGCTGGTCAACGGAGTCAGGCCGCCGATTTGAAAGCTGGACAAAATTTATCCCGGGAAACGTAGTCGATTACCCATCATTCCCCGCTGGAAGGGAATGATGGGCGGCGCGGATTGCTGCAAATTTAATCAGGCTGCCAGTTTTGCGCTGCATTCCTGAAAATGTTTGCGCTCGTAATGCTCGCCTTTTTTGCCGATATTGAATGAGGCTACCGGGCGATGGTAACCCATCACGCGAGTCCATACTTCACAGGGCTGCCGCTCCTCTTCAGTCAAAAAAATTTCATTGCTGGTGACACAAGTCTGTTCGGGCTGGTCGTTCATGGCACTCTCCTTTAAGGACGTTTTAAACGGCTGCTCAGGCAGCAGCCAATTTTTTGTTACGCTTTTCAGTCAGGCGTTCCTGATCGCATTTCGGACAATACTTGTGCTCGCCATCCAGATACCCGTGCTGCGGACAAATGGAAAACGTAGGCGTAATCGTAATATAAGGCTGGGCGAATTTTTCCAGGGCGCGACGTACCAGCGTCTTGCAGGCTTGTGCGCTGGTGACGCGCTCGGTCATATAGAGGTGCAACACCGTTCCGCCTGTATATTTTTTCTGCAACTCTTCCTGCCGCTCCAGCGCTTCAAAAGGGTCGTCGGTGAAACCGACCGGCAGTTGTGAAGAATTGGTGTAATAAGGGGCATCCCTCGTGCCGGCCTGAATGATGTCGGCGAAACGTTTCTTGTCTTCCTTGGCAAAACGATACGTGGTGCCTTCCGCCGGTGTTGCTTCCAGGTTGTACATGTGGCCGGTTTCTTCCTGGAAGGCAATCATTTTGGCGCGCACGTGATCGAGCAAGCGCACCGCAAATGCATGGCCCCATTCGGATGTGATGTCATGCTCGTCACGGGTAAAGTTGCGGATCATCTCGTTGATGCCGTTCACGCCCAGCGTAGAGAAGTGATTGCGCAAGGTGCCGAGGTAACGCTTGGTGTAGGGGAACAGCCCCGCATCCATGTGGCGCTGAATGACTTTGCGTTTAATCTCCAGACTGTTCTTGCTGATTTCCATCAGCTCGTCGAGACGGCTTAACAGTGCGGCTTCGTTGTCCTGATACAGATATCCCAGGCGTGCGCAATTGATCGTGACCACGCCTACCGATCCGGTCTGCTCCGCACTGCCGAACAGGCCATTGCCGCGCTTGAGCAATTCGCGCAGATCGAGCTGCAGGCGGCAACACATCGAGCGCACCATATTGGGCTTAAGCTCGGAATTAATGAAATTCTGGAAATACGGCAGGCCATACTTCGCGGTCATTTCAAACAGCAACGTGGCATTTTCGGATTCCCACGGGAAATCCGGCGTCATGTTGTAAGTCGGAATCGGGAAAGTGAACACTCGCCCCTTGACATCGCCCCTGGTCATTACCTCGATATAAGCGCGGTTGATCATGTCCATTTCAGTCTGCAACTCGCCATAGCAGAACGACATTTCCTTGCCGCCGATGACGGGGATTTGTTCGCGCAGATCTTCCGGGCAGACCCAGTCGAACGTCAGATTGGTGAACGGTGTCTGGGTACCCCAGCGCGAGGGTACGTTGAGGTTGTAGATCAGTTCCTGAATATGCTGCCTCACCTCCGCGTAGGGCAGATTATCATTGCGGATAAAAGGCGCCATATAGGTATCGAAAGAGCTGAAGGCCTGCGCACCGGCCCATTCGTTCTGCAAGGTGCCGAGGAAGTTGACGATCTGGCCGACGGCGGACGACATATGTTTGGGCGGGCCCGCCTCGACTTTGCCGGGTACGCCGTTGAGGCCATCGTTGAGCAGCATGCGCAGCGACCAGCCCGCGCAATAACCGGCCAGCATATCCAGATCGTGCACATGGATGTCGCCCTCGCGATGCGCTACGCCGACTTCCGGCGGGTATACATGGTTGAGCCAATAGTTGGCCACTACCTTGCCGGAAACATTCAAAATCAGGCCGCCCAGACTGTATCCCTGATTGGCATTGGCGTTAACGCGCCAGTCCATCTGCTCAAGGTATTCATTGATCGAGCTTTCTACATCCACCACCGTTTTGCGATCCTTGCGCAGCTTGGTGTGCTGTTCGCGGTAAACGATATAAGCGCGAGCGGTTTTCAGGTGATTGGCGGTGATCAGCACCTGCTCCACCGCATCCTGAATCTTCTCGATGTGCGGCGGTTCGGCGCGGAATTTATGAATCAGGACCTTGACGACCTGGGCCGTAAGCAAATAAGCCTCATCGGCATCGTAATCGCCGGTGGCCGCACCCGCCCGTTGAATGGCGTAACGGATCTTGTCGGAATCGAATGGCGCCAGCGTGCCGTCGCGCTTGATCACCCCCTTGATTAATGCAACCAGATTCCTGCTGCCGACCTCCTGCTGGACTGCTGCCATCGCTTCCTCCCAATTTCCATTTTGACTGGATTGCACTGAGCTTCAGGGGCTATCTTAAAGATAGATTCGCGGCCATCATAAACCACAATATACGGTGCGTCTACATATACAACAATACTATATATAGTTTTATATATTAAAAATACGGGAAACCTGTTCAATCCAACGATCATGGCAAGAAAGCCACCACTGATGATGAAACTCGCCATGATCGTTCCCTCACCTCCGTTCCCCCTCTCCCGGTGGGCGATGGGTACGGATCGTCGCTGCGCGAGTTTCACGTTAATCGGTCAATACACAGGTGGATAAAGCCGTGGCGCGGCGCAGCACGGCGTATAAACCTGCCGCAAATCCTCCCTGGAGAAAAATATCCGCTGGCAAGTCCGCCCACGACGGGCAGCCAGCGGCACCATGGCAAATGAAAAACAGGAAAAGCGGACACGTCTATTCAGGAAACCGCTGATTTTTTTGCCGTTCCCGATTACATCATTCGGGGACAGGCTGCGGCGGGAAAACGAACGAAGTGAGTTTCTACAAAACGAACGAAGTGAGTTTCTACAAAACGAACGAAGTGAGTTTCTATAAAACGAGGCCAATAGCCGAAGTTTCGAGGAACTTCCAGCCATTACACAAGGCGCCGGATCCCCGCTTGGCCGCAAGCTCGAAACTTAGGGAACCGTTGATTTATTCGGTTTTGATAGGGGTAGAGAAGGCTCTCGCCTCCCCTCCCTCCGAACCGTACGTGCGGTTCTCCCGCATACGGCTCTCCAGTCAGTGGCTTCCTCATCGGGGTTGGCTCGCTGACGTTCGGGCTTCTGCCATGGTGAACAGCCCGAGTGCCGCGAAGTACGTATTTAGCCAACATTTGTGATCGGCATAACATTTCCCTATTCCAGGTCGCTTTTCCTGCTTGCGCAATATCGCTCTCAATCGACGACGAATAAATCCTTCTAAACGTGGAAATATCCATCGGTCGGCATGCTTGAAATAGCCAAACCAGCCTCGAATCATCGGGGAGAGTTCGGCAATGATATCCTGCGGACTGCCAGTTCGCCTCCGGTTGCTCTCCACCTCGCCTCACGACGACGCAGTTACCTTCGGCTACGGAGATATGGCATACTCCGACACGGACTTTCACCGTGCTGTTTGTGCGCCTTCACGGGCGCACTCATTCCGTCGAAGGCCGGAATCCAGCCAGAGAAAAATGCCGCGTAGCGGACAAAACGAGCCGATTATCAATCTAAGGTGAGTTTCGTCCAACGGCCAAACCCTGTTTTTTTCTCGCTGTGCGAGAACTGTTCAATCAACTGGATACCGGCCTTCGCCGGTATGACGCAGTTTTTCCTATTGAATTATCTGGGATGAATAATCAAATTACTATATCTTCCCTTCGACAAGGCTCTCCTGAGTTTATCGAAGGGCTCAGGGCGAACGGGTAATTTATTCAGCACCCCCTAAATTAAATCAGATAACGGTAAGCCCCAGCGAGCACCAGTCCTGCATGCCGCCGCGATACCACTTCAGCCGGACGGCCGGATAGCCGAGAGAAATCAGGGTGTGGATGTAGCTGGGTGTCTGTCCGCACCACGGGCCGTTGCAGAATATCGCAAGGGTATGTGCGTCGCTGAAGTCGTACGCTCCGGCAGCCTCTTGCACGCCGAACAAATCGAGCAAAGTCTTTTTTACGCCGGGCAAATCTGTGGCTTCTCCTGCCATGTTCTGCGCATAAGGAATGTTGATTGCGCCGGGGATGGTGCCCTTCACATACCAGTCTGCGGTGCGCGAATCGATGACCATCAGTCCGCTTTCGCCCTCGCGTATGCGCGTCAGGCAATCCAGCACTTCCAGCTCGCCGAGCGTTTCAACGCCCGCGGCCAATTGCATCGGCTGGATGCAGTAGGGAGGACACTTTCGCGCGGTGCCAATATAGTCAGCCCGGATCGTCGCCGCCGGATTCTCCTCGCGCCGTATCGCGACGGGAATGCCTTGGTGGAGCACTTCCACCGCCGGCATCTCAGCGGTTATGTTGTAGTCGGTCATGGTGTATTCCGGAAATGGCGCGGGTGCTGATTTTACCGCCGCCGGAGCAGCACGACAAAACGATACATAAAAATAATATTCTTTACTGTTTGATGGGGCCGTTGTTTTTAGATGCTGCAAATTTAGACCCTACATCTTTTGAACGGTTTCCCGAGGATTTCATGTTCCAGTTAACCGAAGAGGAATGGGAATCTTTAAGGTCGCAATTTGCGACCTTAAAGCCTGGACGCGGTGACCGCTACATGCGCCCGTCAGTCATCATCATCGACACAGCACAACGCGATAGTGCGCCTCACCGCTCCTCAGTCTTTCGATTGCCTTGTTGATGTCCGCAAACTTGAATTTTTCGATTTCCGGCCTGATCTGGTGCAGGTTGGCAAAATCCAGCATCTTCGCGATCGTGGCGGGGCTGCCCACCGGTGAGCCGGACACGGAACGCTGACCGCCGATGAGTGAGAATACGCCGATGTCCAGCGGCTCCAGTGTCGCGCCGACGAAGTGCAGTCTTCCGCGCGGCGCCAGTGTACCGAGGTAAAGGTTCCAATCCAGTTTCACGTTGACCGTGGACAGGATGTAGTCGAATCGGCCTGCCGCGCTCCTGATCTCGTTCTCGTCGCGGGAGTTCAGCGTATGGTGCGCACCCAGACTGAGCGCTTCTTTTTTCTTGCTTGCAGACGAGGTGAAAGCCGTCACTTCGCAGCCCCATGCATTGAGGAATTTCAGCGCCATGTGCCCCAGGCCGCCGATGCCGATCACCGCCACTTTGTCCGTGGGTTTGATGCCGAATTGCACGAGCGGATTGAACACGGTGATCCCGCCGCAAAACAGCGGGCCGGCCGATTCAAGATCGATACCGTCGGGGATAGCCACCACGCTGTTTGAAGCGGCGCGCACCTTGTCCGCAAAGCCGCCGTAGTGGCCGAGGATCGTGGCCTGCGCGTTGGCGCACAGGTTGTTGTCACCCGAAAGACAAAGCGAACACTTGTTGCAATAGCCCGCGTGCCAGCCCAGGCCGACGATCTGGCCTGCCGCGAGATCCCTGACATGGCTGCCGACCTGGCTGATCTTGCCCACCACTTCGTGACCGGCAACAACCGGGTAGGTGCTTTTTCCCCATTCGCTGTCGATCACGCTCAGATCGCTATGGCAAATGCCGCAATAGTGAACGTCGATCTCCACCTCCAGCGGTTTCAATTCGCCGGGGTCGTACTCGAAAGGTTTGAGTTCGCCTTTGGGCTCGAATGCTGCATAAGCTTTGATCATTTTGTATCTCCTTGAAGTACTTTAAACAGTTAAGGAAGCGCTGATTTAATCCGTTCGTGGTGAGCCTGTCGAACCATGAGCGGATTAAATTATTATAATTCAATTCGTTGCAGTCACCCTTCGACAAGCTCAGGGCGAACGGTTGATTTATTCAGCCATTCCTTAAGTATCAAACGGATGAAATTCAGCGGCATTTCGTTCGATGTTGAAGCCGGCTGCAATTATCTCACTTTCACACACACGGCATTTCCGGAAAATGAATAGGGTTATATTCAAATCAGGCATTGTCCCCATTTAATTCTTCAATTTTTCGCTAAACCATTCCTTGCCTGCACTACGCAACTTCCGTATGATTCCCCTGCGCGATCAACGGATATTTCAAAACTCGTGCATAGTTAACGCGAGCTCCGTCACCATCGGAACGAATAATCAGCGAGTTTGTTATCAAGGGAAATAACCAGCGACTTGGCGAGCGTCGTTTGCTCGATTAGTCGAATGGCTATGCAAAGCTAACATGGTTGCAAGCACCTCTGCTTTTTCTTTGCGCCGTTCTGGTAAATCGTGGTCTGTCCCCGATTGTTCCCTAGTTGTTTTACGAGATAGTACTTTACATATACACACCGGCCTTGTGCGCGGTAATTGACGCAATAATAAATATTGAATTACCTATTGACCACAAACGTGCGCAGGTATAAAAAGACACAATAAATTGTCCAGCCAGAAGATGCCGACCAGAACCGAAATCGAAGCCTTCATGGCCGCTAAAAAAAGCACCGTCTCTTCCATGAACTGGCGGGAAAAACTGTCGAAGCAAGATCCTCAGTGGTGGGAATATGTCAGCGCGGTCGAGATTGATGGTGTAGTGCTTGAAGATGTTCGGTTTATTGTAC
>JAJXTL010000109.1 GCA_021783855.1 Pseudomonadota bacterium | reverse complement strand
TGATTCGAAAGAATCGACGATGTGATTGGCTGCTTTGACCGCGGATCCGGAAGAAGTCGATGAATTGTCAAAAACGCTCAAGATGATGCGACCGCAGGTGAATCAGCAGCCGACACCCAGAGTGCGTCCTGTCATGCCCGCACGCTCCGTAACACCTGCCTCGACAGCAGAAGTTGGCGGTAGATTCAAGTTGCTGATTCTGCTGCTGGTAGTGCTGGTGCTGATCGTCGCAGTTTATACGGTGAGTTGAACCGCTTTGATCAGCGGACCCGCATATTTGACAGCGTATGCGTGTGATGGAATTGCGGTTTTATGCTTGATGAGGAATTCATTACGAGCGAATCCATGCTGTTCTCAATCAGACCCTCTGCAACGTATGTGCTGATGCTGCTGGTCGTGCATCTGCTGGCGATTGCTTCCATTATTTTGACAAATCTTGCCCTGTGGGCACGTCTGAGCATCGCGCTGCTGATTTTCGCCAGTATGCTGCTACAGATTTATCGTCATAAGCGAACCAGTTGGCGCAGTTTTTCGCTGAACCGGAGGCGTGTGGCGGTCAGCACGTCTGCCGGGAATGCGCTGGAGGGCGAGCTTGCGCATCAAACGGTCGTCACGCCCGCTTGTGTCGTGCTGTGTGTCAGGTTGGAGGGCCGTGCGTTGCCTGTCTGTCAGATAATTTTCCCCGACGCGATGCAGGTTGACGCCTTCCGTGAATTGCGCGTGCGACTGAGATTTGCCTGAAACGCCCGCTTTTGCGGGCCTTCACGCTACCCGCTAAGCGCCGCGAGAAACCAACTCGCGCAACACATAGGGAAGTATGCCGCCGGCACGGTAGTAATCCACTTCGATCGGTGTATCGATGCGCAGCAGCAGCGGAATTTCGCGCTTGCTGCCATCGGTTCGCGTGATGGTCAGCAGAACATCCTGTTGCGGCTTTAACAGATCATCGATGCCTGTCAGATCGAAACTTTCATTCCCTGTCAGATGCAGGTTGGCTACGGTTGTGCCGCCCTTGAATTGCAGCGGCAACACGCCCATGCCGACCAGATTGCTGCGGTGGATGCGCTCGTAGGATTTGGCGATCACCGCTTTCACGCCCAGCAGTTGCGTGCCCTTTGCTGCCCAGTCTCGGCTGGACCCCGTGCCGTATTCTTCTCCGGCAAAAATCACCGTCGGCGTGGCTGCAGCGATATAGTTCATCGCGGCGCTGTAAATATCGGTCTGTTCACCGTTGTACAGGGTATAGCCGCCCTCGATGCGGCTGCCGTCGGCATTTGCCGGCAGCATCATGTTTTTGACGCGCACATTGGCAAAGGTGCCGCGCATCATCACCTCGTGGTTTCCGCGCCGAGAACCGTAGCTGTTGAAATCCTGCAAGGCCACGCCTTTTTTCAGCAGATATTTGCCGGCCGGCGTGGTCGATTTGAAACTGCCTGCCGGACTGATATGGTCGGTAGTCACCGAATCGCCAAATATCGCCAAGGCGCGTGCGTTGCTGATTCCCGAGATATGCCCGGTCTGCATGCTGAACTGATCGAAGAACGGCGGGCGGGCGATGTAGCTCGAATCGTCCCATCGATACAATTCGCCCTGGGGTGCGGCGATCGCGTTCCACAGCGGCAAGTCGCGGGTGAGATCGGCATACAGCTCGCGATAGATTGCCGGATCGGATGCATAGTGGCTGACCGCCTGAATTTCCGCACCGGACGGCCAGATGTCGCGCAGGTAAACGGGGTTGCCTGCCTTGTCCGTACCCAGCGGTTCACTATCGAGGTTGATATTCATGCGCCCCGCGATGGCGTAGGCCACCACCAGCGGGGGGCTTGCCAGAAAGTTGGCCTTGATGTTGGCGTGGATGCGCGCCTCGAAATTGCGGTTGCCGGACAGCACTGCCGCCGCGATCAGATCGTTCTTGACGATGGTCTCTTCGATACCTGCATCCAGCGGGCCTGAATTGCCGATACAGGTGGTGCAGCCATAGGCCGCCAGGCCAAACCCCAGTCGAGTCAAGGGTTCCAGCAATCCCGCGTTGGTCAGATAAGCGGTGACCACCCGAGAACCGGGTGCCAGCGTGGTTTTGATATGCGGTTTGACGGATAAACCCTTTTCGAGCGCCTTTTTCGCCAGTAAACCTGCGGCGAGCATCACGCTGGGGTTGGAGGTGTTAGTACACGAAGTAATCGCCGCGATCAGCACATCGCCGTTGCCGATTTCGATGTTGTCATGGCCTGTGGGATAACGCTGTGTCAGTTTTCCGGCAGGTTGATTGAAGCCGTTCTCACTGACAGGTTTTGAAAACAGGGTATTGAAGGTGTCGCGCATATCGGAGAGCGCAATGCGATCCTGCGGGCGTTTTGGACCTGCAAGCGAGGGTTGTATGCTTGCCAGATCAAGTGTAACCACGCTGCTGTAATCGATCTGTCCCTCGACCGGTATGCCATACAGGCCTTGCGCCTTGAAGTAGGACTCGAACGCATCCAGTTCATCGCTGGTGCGTCCGGTATTGCGCATAAAACTGACCGTGACATCGTCTACCGGGAAGAAGCCCATGGTGGCGCCGTATTCAGGCGCCATGTTGGCGATGGTTGCGCGATCCGGCAGTGTGAGGGCCGCCGTGCCGGTGCCGAAAAATTCGACGAACTTGCCGACTACTTTATGTTTGCGCAGCAATTCGGTGACGGTCAGCACCACATCGGTGGCGGTTACCCCTTCGCGTAGTGCGCCTGTAAGGTTTACGCCGACCACGTCGGGGGTCAGGAAGTACACCGGCTGTCCCAGCATGCCCGCTTCCGCCTCGATGCCGCCCACGCCCCAGCCGACCACGCCGATACCGTTGATCATGGTGGTGTGGCTGTCGGTGCCGACCAGCGTATCCGGGTAGTAGACCCCGTCCTTGTGCTGTACGCCGCGCGCCAGATATTCCAGATTCACCTGGTGTACGATGCCGATGCCGGGCGGCACCACCTTGAAGGTGTCAAACGCCTGCATACCCCATTTCATGAACTTGTAACGTTCGGCGTTGCGCTCAAACTCCATCTCCATGTTGATTCGGAGGGCATCGGGATTGTTATAGCTGTCTATCTGCACCGAATGATCGACGACCAGATCGACCGGCACCAGCGGTTCGATGATCTTCGGGTCGCAACCCTGAGCCGCTGCCGCATTGCGCATCGCGGCAAGATCGGCCAGCAGCGGTACCCCGGTAAAATCCTGTAATACGATGCGTGCGACGACAAAGGGGATTTCCTCGGTTCTTTGCGCATTCGGTTGCCAGCCGGCCAGTTCGCGGATGTGGGATTCGGTGATTTTCCTGTCGTCGTAATTGCGCAACACGGCTTCGAGCACGATGCGGATGGAAACCGGCAGACGCGAAATTCTGCCTATGCCTGCTTCTTCCAGCGCAGGCAAGGAATACAGTATGCCTCGTTTGCCATCGGCGAGATTGAAGGTCGAGCGGGTGTTGAATAAATTATGCGACATGGCAAAGTCTCCGAATAGGCGAGATAGATAAGATGTCGATTATAACCAGCGGGCCGGCCAGCGCATAGGGTTCACAGGAGCTGGACTGACGACTCTGCCGGTTTGTCGTGAACGGCGCACGATGCTCATGCAGTCGGGTATGCTTGGAAATTCTTAAGGAAAATAGCGTTAGCAAGAATCGTGTAAGATTGTTAACTATTTGATTTTTAACAGTTTATTGTATTTTTTTGCGACTGTAAGGAATTCTTACAAGATTTGTGCGAAATTTCCGCAATAATGATCGGGACCAATAACATAAAAGCAGTCTAATTCTGCTAGTATTCGCGTCCCTCGCCACAGGATTTGATGCCTGTTGGTGGAAACAGCCGTTTTTACTGGATGGATTTTTTACCTTGTTCAGAAGATTTCTTCTCGCGTTCCCCTTGCTGCTACTGGCCGGCTGTACCGCTGGCCCGGATTTCAAGCCCCCGGCGGCACCTGTGTCAAGCGCCTATACTCCGCAATCCCTGACTGCGCAGACCTCATCGGCGGATACCCTGCACGGCGGCGCGCAGCATTTTTCCGTTGCCGGACAAATCCCCGGGGACTGGTGGTCGTTGTTCCAGTCCGCACCGTTGAACGCGTTGATAGAACGCGCTTTCAAGGCTAATCCTGACATTGAGACGGCACAGGCAGCACTGCGTTCGGCACAACAAAATGTCATCGCGCAACAGGGATTTTTCTATCCGACTGTCGGGGTGAGTTACTCGCCTTCGCGCAACAAGCTGGCGGGAAACATGGGTGGAAACTCGCCCGGTCTGCAGGGTAACGGCACACTGATTCAAACCTATTCCAATCCGGCCGGCCCCAATTATAACGGCCCGGCTTATTACAACTTTCATGTTGCTCAGATGAACATCGGTTATGTCCCCGATGTGTTCGGCTTGCAGAAAAGACGGGTCGAGTCGGCGCAGGCGCAGGAACAGCAGCAACAGATGCAGTTGCAGGCAACGTATATTACGCTTGCCTCGAATCTGGTTGCCGCCGCCTTTGAGGAAGCCAGTCTGCGCGCGCAGATCGCTGCCGTGACAAGGGTGATTGCCATCAATCGCGAGAATCTTGCCATCATGCACCGCCAACTGGTGCTGGGCTATCTGGCCGAGATCGATGTGGCAGCCGGGGAAGCCGCATTAGCCCAGGCCGAACAGGCGTTGCCGCCGCTCAATAAACAACTGGAGCAGACGCGTGATCTGATACGCGCTCTGGCTGGCAATACGCCCGACAACGATGTGCCGGAAACCTTCGAGCTTGCCGACTTGCATCTGCCTGAAGAATTGCCGTTGAGCCTGCCTTCACGACTGGTTGAGCAGCGCCCCGATGTAAGGATAGCCGAGGAACAGCTGCATGATGCCAGCGCGCTATATGGCGTGGCGATTGCCAACCGTCTGCCGCAATTTTCTGTTCAGGCGGTGATGGGAGGCATGGCATCCAGTCCCGACTGGATGTTCCGTGCCGGCGGTGGTTTTTTCAGCGTGGTGGGTAATGTCGCGCAGACCATCTTTGACGGCGGCACTCTGCGCGCACAGTCAAAAAGCGCTGAACAGGTGCTGATCGGCGCTGCTGCCCAGTATCGCGGCACGGTGATCGCCGCATTGCAGAACGTTGCGGATACCTTGCATGCCATCGAGTCGGATGCCGATGCGCTGAAATTTGCCGCTGCCGCCGAGCAGTCAGGCAAAAAAATGCTGGAACTCACGCGCGACCAATACAGGCTGGGCTATGTCAGCTATCAGAGCCTGCTGATTGCCGAACAGAATTATCAGTTGAATACCCTCAGTCTGATACAGGCACAGGCTGCCCGGTTGGGGGACACGGCGGCACTCTATCAGGCGCTCGGCGGTGGTTGGTGGAATCGAGAGAAGGCGCAAACGGCAGCACCGGCTATCAAGCCTGTTTCCCTCTCTCCTGGCTCTGATGGAACCACTAGCCTATCGACTAAGCAGCCTGGAAACGTCAGGCAAGTCATTGGTTTTCTCCCGCTGGCGGGAGAGAGTGAAATGGACGCGCTGCGCGAGTTTCAAGTTAATTTCCCTGCGAATTTGCAACAAGGAGAACACGCTTCATGATCAGGCTGGATATGAAAATTGTCGTATTGATATTGGTGTTGGTATTGGGTGGAGCAGCCTATTTTGGCTGGCAAAAAAATCATGAGTCCGGCAAGCCCCGCGCAGCGGCCCTGCCAACCCTGCACAAGAGTTCAGATACCTTGCATTTTGAGGTCAACGCCCCGCAGCTGACCTTCATCAAGATACAGACAGTCGAGGCGTTTCCTGAGCCGCTGGTAGAGCCCTTGAATGCGCGGATAGTCTACGACGATAACAAAACCGCGCGCGTTTTCTCTCCGATTGCGGGCAGAGTGGTCAAAATTCTGGCTGAAATCGGCAAACAGGTCAAAGCGGGTGAGGGAATATTGATACTGGATTCGCCCGATTATGCGCAGGCGGTTGCGGACAGCAGCCGCGCGGATGCTGATCTGTTGAGAAAACGTGAAACCTATGAACGCGCCAGGCTGACTTTTGTGGCTCTGGGGCTGGCTCGCAAAGATCTGGAAGGAGCGGAGGCGGACTGGCGTCAGGCAGAGGCTGAAGCTGTCCGTGCCAAATCGAGACTCGCCAATCTGAACGGTAATTTTGCGACGGCGCCCCGGTATGTGTTGCGAGCGCCCGAGGCGGGCACGATCAGCGAGCGCCAGGTCAGCGCGGGCAGTGAGGTGCGTCCGGATGCTGCAATTCCGCTGTTTGTCATCAGCGATCCGGCCCATGTTTGGGCGCAGATTGATCTGCCGGAACAACTGATAGGCAAGGTGCGTATCGGTCAGGATGTGCTGGCGCAGGTCGATGCTTATCCTGGTGATTCATTTATCGGCAAGATTACGGCAATTGCAGGTTCTCTTGATCCGGTAACGAGGCGCATGCAGGTGAGATGCGAGATCGATAATGCCCAATTCAAGTTGAAACCTGAGATGTATGCGCAGGTCACACCGATTGCCGACATGCATTCCAGCCTGCCGCGCATTCCGAATACGGCGATCTTTACGCAAGGCCTGTACAGCTACGTGTTCGTCGAACATGGCGTGGGTGTATTGCAGCGACGCCGGATTCAGCTTGGCTTGCAGGGACATCCGGACAGCTACGTCAAGGAGGGGCTCAAAGCCGGAGAGCGGGTGGTCACCACCGGCGCTTTGCTGCTCAATGCGGAATTGGCGGGTAACGACTGATGGGAATCTCTAAAATCCATCTTTTAGGCGAAGCACGGCGTCGCATGCTCGCTCATTCCTCGCCTATCTATACGATATGTCTCGTCATTCGCTGCGCGGCTCCTTGCGCTTCATCCAAAAATGCTGGATTTTTTGAGGTTCTCTGATGCTGGCAAAACTGATCACCTTTGCGCTGCAGCAGCGCGTGTTCGTGCTGGCAGGCGCGCTGGTTCTGGTTATTTTCGGTTTGCGCGCGCTGGATAATCTGCCGATAGAAGCCTTTCCCGATGTGCAGGATGTGCAGGTGCAAATTGTCACGCAAATGCTGGGGCAGGCGCCGGAAGAAGTCGAGCGTAGCGTAACCCTGCCGATCGAGCGGGAAATGAGCGGTGTGCCTCGCATGACCCAGTTGCGTTCGGTATCGATCACCGGCTTGTCGGTGATTACGCTGACTTTTTCCGATAACACCGACGACTATTTTGCTCGCCAGCAGGTTCTGGAGAAATTGCAGAGCGTGACGCTGCCGCCCGGCGTGCAGCCGGGTCTGGCGCCGCTGAGCAATGCAGTCGGCGAAGTGTATCGCTATGTGCTCGATGTGCCTAAGGATATGCCGCCCAATGAGGTTCGCGCCTTGCAGGACTGGGTGTTGCGTCCGGCCTTGCGTCAGGTTCAGGGGGTGGCCGATGTGGTCAGTTTTGGCGGTACGGTCAAGGAATACCAGATCAGCATCAATCCGTCCCTGTTGCGCAAATTCAACGTCACCATCGATCAGGTCGCCCAGGCGCTCGGCGCTAACAGCAGCAACACCGGCGGCGGCATCATCAAGCGCGGTGATGAGGCACTGGTGGTGCGCAGCATCGGGCTGTTTCAAAATCTGGACGACATTTCGCGCGTGGTTATCACGGCACAGAACGGCAAGACCGTCATGGTGGGCGATGTGGGCACGGTTGCAGTGGGTGACCGCCCGCGTTCCGGGATCGTGGCTTTCAATGAGCACGACAATGTGGTGGAAGGTATCGTGCAGATGACCAAGGGGCAGAATGCCACCAAGGTGGTTGGGGAGCTCAAGGAACGTATCGCACAACTGAGTATGAAACTGCCCAGGGGTGTCAGGATCGTCCCGTATTACGACCGCACCGAACTGGTACGCCACACGGTACATACGGTGAGCGAGAACCTGCTGGTCGGCGCCTTGCTGGTGGTGGCTATTCTGATTCTTTTCCTGCGCAACTGGTACGCTGCGCTGGCCGTGGCGGCGATCATTCCGCTGGCGCTGTTGTTCGCATTCATCCTGATCGATGCGCGCGGCGTGTCGGCTAATCTGATTTCGTTAGGCGCGGTGGACTTCGGTATTATCATCGACAGTGCCGTGGTGCTGGTCGAGGCGCTGATGGTCAAGCTGGCCCTGGCGAAGGCGGATGAGATACCACAACATAAGGCGTATGGCTGGCGCATTCATCTGATCAAACAGAACTGCATCGAGATGGGTTCTCCGATACTGTTTTCCAAAGCCATCATCATTCTGGCTTTTCTGCCCATCTTCACTTTTCAGCGTGTGGAGGGAAAGATATTTTCGCCGGTCGCATTTACCCTGAGCTTCGCCTTGCTAGGTGCCATCCTGCTGACCCTGACCCTGTTGCCCGCCCTGTTGAGCTACGCGGTAAAGAATAAGGATCTGGCGGAAAAACACAGCGAGTGGATGCACAGACTGCAGCAACGTTACCGCAACTTGCTGATCTGGGCGGGAGGTCGTCGCAAAGCCATCGTGGCAGCATCGCTCGGATTTCTGGTCATCGCGCTGGCATTCTCGCCTCTGCTGGGCAGCGAATTTTTGCCCAAGCTCGATGAGGGGAATATCTGGCTGACCATCACGCTGCCGCCGGCGACCGCGCTGGACAAAACCAAGGAAGTCGAGCGGCAGGTGAGGGCGATTTTGAATTCGTATCCTGAGGTCAATAATGTGGCCACCCAGGTGGGGCGTCCGGACGACGGCACGGATCCCAAGGGGCCGAACAACCTTGAAATCATGGCTGATCTGAATCCGCATGGTACCTGGCGCTTTGCCGACAAGGATGCAATGATTGCCGACATGACCCGCAAGATAGAGAAAATTCCCGGCGTGCCGACCAATTTTTCACAGGTGATTCAGGACAATGTGGAAGAAGCCCTGTCCGGTGTGAAGGGGGAGATTTCGGTCAAAATATTCGGTCCTGATCTGGAGATACTGGAAGATAAATCCACTCAGGTCGCCGATATCCTGTCCGGAATACGCGGTTCGGCTGACGTGGCGGCCATCAAGGTAGGCGGACAAACCGAGCTGAACATCACGCTGGATCGGCAAAAGATGTCCAGATACGGCCTGAATATCAACGACGTGAATGCGACCATACAGACCGTTCTGGCGGGCAGCACAGTCAATTCCTTCTATGAGGGTGATCGTCGTTTTGACGTGACGATACGCATAGCCAAACCCTACCGCGATGCGGTGGATGATGTCCGTGACCTGCCTATCGCAATACCCGGCGGCGGTTCCATCCCGTTGGGTTCGATAGCCAGAATCGATGTCAGGCAAGGGGCCGCGCGCGTGGGGCGCGAAGCAGGCGGCAGGATGGTGGCCGTAAAGGCCAACCTGCTGGGACGCGATCAGGGTAGCTTTGTGGCAGAGGCGATGGAAAAGGTGAATGCGCAAGTCACCTTGCCGCCGGGCTACACGATGGCATGGGGCGGGCAGTTCGAGAATCAGCAGCGGGCGGTCAAACGCCTCAAGGTGATCGTGCCGCTGTCCATACTGATGATCTTCGTGCTGCTGTTCTGGGCATTCAAGTCGATGCGCAAGGCCTTGCTGGTGATTCTGATGGTGCCGTTCACGCTGATCGGCGGACTGGCGGGTCTGGGTCTGGCCGGACTGCACATGTCGGTGTCCGCAGCGGTCGGTTTTATCGCCGTAGCCGGGATTTCGGTGCAGAACGGGGTGATCATGGTTGAGCAGTTCATTGAGGGAATGCGCAACGGCAAGGCGCTCGTGACCAGTGTGATGGATGGTGCCGTTTCTCGTCTGCGTCCCATTCTGATGACCGCCATGATGGCCGGTATCGGCCTGCTGCCGGCAGCCTTGTCGCACGGCATCGGATCGGAAACGCAGCGCCCGTTTGCTGTGGTGATTGTAGGCGGGATTATCACTGCGACGCTGTTTACCTTGCTGCTGTTGCCGCTGTTGTTTCCCGTGTTCGCCGAGGAGGTCAATGTCGAAGCAGGTCAGCCGCTAGTCAGCGCCTGAAGTGTTC
>JAJXTL010000108.1 GCA_021783855.1 Pseudomonadota bacterium | reverse complement strand
AATCTCATTACCAGTGCCCAAATTTATCGCTAATGGCGTGCCCAGCGTTTTCAAAAAACCGAGTGCATAAGGCCCGGAATTTCCGGGCCTTATTGTTGTTTTAAGCCTTATCGAACTTCATCACACCTCCACGACAATCCACCCTTATCGTGTCTTTTGCCGCGAAGCGCCCTTCCAGAATCAGACGAGATAGCGGATTTTCCAACTGCGACTGGATGGCGCGTTTGAGCGGACGTGCACCATACACCGGATCGAAACCGGCGGTCGCAATCTCGGCCAAGGCACTTTCACTGACATCCAGCTTCATTTCCATGGCATTCAGACGCTTTTCAAGGTACTGCAACTGGATGCGCGCGATCGACTTGATGTTCTTCTCGTCCAGCGCATGAAATACGACGACCTCGTCGATGCGGTTGATGAACTCTGGACGGAAGTAACTCTTCACTTCGCCCATCACCGCCAGCTTGATCACCTGATAATCGTCGCCCGACATCTGCTGGATCATCTGGCTGCCCAGATTCGAGGTCATCACGATCACGGTGTTCTTGAAATCCACCGTGCGCCCCTGACCGTCGGTCATGCGTCCATCGTCCAATGCCTGCAGCAGCACGTTGAACACGTCGGGATGCGCTTTCTCCACCTCGTCCAGCAGGATCACGGAATAAGGCTTGCGACGCACCGCTTCGGTCAGCCCGCCCCCCTCTTCATAGCCGACGTAACCGGGCGGCGCACCGATCAGGCGCGCAACCGAATGTTTCTCCATGTACTCACTCATGTCGATGCGGATCAAATGATCTTCCGAGTCAAACATGAAGCCCGCCAGCGCCTTGCACAACTCGGTCTTGCCCACACCGGTCGGCCCCAGAAACAGGAAGGAACCGTAAGGGCGGTTCGGATCGGACAGTCCGGAGCGCGAACGGCGAATCGCATCCGACACCAGCCGTACCGCTTCGTCCTGTCCGACCACGCGCTCGTGCAACTTGTCTTCCATTTTAAGCAGCTTGTCGCGTTCACCCGTCATCATCTTGGATACCGGAATGCCGGTCGCACGACTCACCACTTCGGCGATTTCTTCTGCACCCACCTGGGTGCGCAGCAAGCGGTTTTTCGGTTTGTCGCCACGCTCCTCGGCTTGCGCCGCTTCTTTTAATTTCGCTTCAAGCTGCGGCAACTTGCCATATTGCAGCTCGGCCACTTGCTCCAACTTGCCTTCGCGTTGCAATCTGGTGATGTCGTTTTTGACCGACTCGATTTCCTGTTTGACTTGAGCCACGCCTTGCGCCGCGCCTTTTTCTGTCTTCAATATTTCTTTGAGGTCATTGGCTTCGCGTTGCAATTTCAGCAACTCATCTTCAATCAGTTGTATGCGTTTTTTCGAAGCTTCGTCTTTTTCCTTTTTCATCGCCTCGCGCTCGATCTTGAGTTGGATGATACGTCTATCCAACTTGTCGATGACTTCAGGCGTGGATTCATTTTCCATTTTCAAACGCGATGCCGCTTCGTCGATCAAATCGATCGCCTTGTCCGGCAAAAATCGGTCGCTGATATAACGATGCGACAACTCCGCCGCCGCGACTATCGCAGGATCGGTGATGACAATGCCGGTATGGTGCGCTTCATATTTATCTTTGAGTCCGCGCAAAATGGCAATCGTGGATTCCACCGACGGCTCCTCCACCAGCACCTTCTGGAAGCGGCGTTCCAGCGCTGCATCCTTCTCAATGTATTTGCGGTATTCATCCAGCGTGGTCGCGCCCACGCAGTGCAACTCGCCGCGCGCCAACGCGGGCTTCAACATATTACCCGCATCCATCGCGCCTTCGGCCTTGCCCGCCCCCACCATGGTGTGCAGCTCGTCGATAAAGACGATGGTCTGCCCCTCGTCCTGCGCCAGCTCTTTGAGCACATTTTTCAGGCGCTCCTCGAATTCGCCGCGATACTTGGCGCCCGCCAGCAACGCTGCCATATCCAGACTCAGCACTTTCTTGTTTTTTAGCGATTCGGGCACTTCGCCGTTGACGATGCGCTGCGCCAGTCCTTCGACAATCGCGGTCTTGCCCACGCCCGGCTCGCCGATCAACACCGGATTGTTCTTGGTGCGGCGTTGCAGCACCTGAATCGCGCGGCGGATTTCGTCGTCCCGTCCGATCACAGGATCCAGTTTGCCCAGCCTTGCGCGTTCGGTCAGGTCTATGGTGTATTTCTTGAGCGACTCGCGCTGACCTTCCGCCTCCTGCGAGCCTACCGATTCGCCGCCGCGCACCGCAGCGATCGCGGATTCCAGCGGCGCACGCGCAACGCCGTGTGTTTTCAAGAGGCGCCCGGTCTCGCCTTTATCACCGGTTGCCGCCAGCAAAAACATCTCGCTGGCGATAAACTGGTCGCCGCGCTTCTGCGCTTCCTTGTCGGTCAGGTTGAACAAATTGGACAGATCGCGCCCGACTTGCACCTCACCGCCGTGACCTTCCACCTTGGGCAGGCGGGATACGGCTTCATTCAGCGCGGCCTTCAACGCATTGACATTGCCACCGGCACGCGCGAGCAGCGAGCCGGCCCCGCTGTCGGCATCGTTCAGCATGGCCAGCAGCAGATGCTGAGGCTCGATATACTGGGAATCCGCACCTACGGCCAGACTCTGGGCATCGGACAGGGCTTGTTGCAACTTGGTAGTGAATTTGTCGAAACGCATGGCGCACTCCTCGGTAACTTTCGGATGAGACTCAGGTGGGGCAGCAGATGAAGAATTTCAAGTCCATTCAACTTGCCTTATACTACTCCTTCCTGACCCAGTTTAAAGCCGCCGTGACACTTCTTGCCCAGCACATCAGACAGAACGTCCAGAATTCGTTGGATGAAGACATCAACAATGGGGACCTGACCGCCCGGTTATTGCCGGAGACGGTCAGCGCGCACGCGCAGGTGATCACGCGCCATACCGGCGTGCTGTGCGGCACAGCGTGGTTTGACGCATGTTTTCATACGCTCGATGCCGACTGCAAAATCATCTGGCATGCCAAGGATGGCGATGCGATTCATCCCGGACAAACCCTCTGTGAAATCAATGGACCCGCGCGTGTCCTGCTCACCGCAGAACGCAGCGCACTGAACCTGTTGCAGACCTTGTCCGGCACGTCCACTATCACCCGGCGCTATGTGGATGCGGTAGCCGGCATCAACGTCAAAATCATGGATACGCGCAAGACCTTGCCCGGTCTGCGCCATGCACAGAAATACGCCGTGCGCATGGGCGGCGGATATAACCAGCGCGCGGGGCTTTATGACGGCATACTCATCAAGGAAAACCATATCGCCGCTGCAGGCGGCATTGCCGCCGTGCTTGAAGCCGCTTTCAAGCTGGCCCCTAAAGACGTCAGCGTGCAGATCGAAGTGGAAAACCTGATGCAACTGGACGAAGCTTTGGCAGCCGGCGCAAAACTGATCCTGCTCGACAACTTCGACCTAGATGTATTGAGCGCCGCCGTAGCGCATACGGCCGGTCGCGCAGAACTGGAAGCCTCGGGTGGCATTACCTTATCGTCCTTGCGCGAAATCGCCGAAACCGGCGTGGATCGCATTTCAATCGGCGCACTCACCAAGGATGTCGAGGCGCTCGATCTTTCGATGCGAATTATTTAGGATCGAGGACTGAGGATTAGAAAACCATATAGGAGACTGCCATGAATGAATCACTGCATATCGTCTGCCCGCATTGCAACGGCGTAAATAGAGTTCCTTCGGCAAAGCTTGCCGAGCGTCCGGTTTGCGGAAAATGCCATCAACCCTTGTTCAACGCGCACCCGGTCGAATTAAACAAGGATAATTTCAACTTGCATATCACACGCTGCGACATTCCGGTACTGCTGGATTTCTGGGCGCCCTGGTGCGGCCCGTGCAAGATGATGGCCCCCGCTTTTGTAAAAGCAGCGGAGCTGCTGGAACCCGCCATGCGCCTGGCCAAACTGGATACCGAGCAGGCACAGGAACTGGCCGGGCGCTACAACATCCGCAGCATTCCCACCCTCGCCCTGTTCAAAAACGGCGTCGAGGTGGCGCGTCAGGCGGGCGCCATGGATGTCGGCGGTATCGTGCAGTGGGCGAAATCGAGGGGATAACAGGACGCGCTCAATTCGTGAATCAAAGCAGGGTATTTGACGCGCAAGCACGGAGAACACAGACAAAAAGCAGGGTGCATTTCCAGCCATGCGAGGAATCCCGGGATTCCCCCAGCAATCAATGATCGTGCCGATGATGAGCGTCCGGAAAGTGCGCGTGAGTGTGGGTCATCGGTTTGTGCTCGTGCGGATGGCGATGTGTGCAGTCACCCGACACTGAATAGTCATGTTCATGCCGGTGATGCTCATCGTGAACATGCTCGTGCTCATGCAGCAACGCTGTGTGGAGATGACTGTGTTCATGACGCTCGGACAGGTGCAGCCAGGTACCCAGCGCCATCAGCAAGCCTGCTGCGATGAGCGGCATCGTGACCGGCTCCCCCATCAGGATGGCAAGCAAAGCGCCGAAAAAAGGCGCAACCGAAAAATAGGCGCCTGTCCTTGCCGTACCCAGATGTCGCAGGCCCACCACAAACAGGGCCAGACTCACTCCGTAGGCAAAAAAACCGAGCACCATCGCAGCGGCCAAATCCGGTAGCGTCGGCAGGGTAGCGCCCAACGAAAAGGCGATGATCAAATTGACGCTGCCTGATACCAGACCTTTCACCGAGGCAATCCAGGTGGCGTCGTTGAGCGAAATCTTGCGGGTCAGGTTGTTATCTATCCCCCAGGCCAGACATGCAGCAAGTACGGAGAGCATCGGCCACAGCCCGGCCATGCTGGTATCTTTCGACCAGCTCAGGATAAAAGCCCCTGCTACGATGGCAGCCATACCAAGCGCGATGCGTCTATCAAAGTTTTCCCTGAAAGCGAACCACGCCAGCAACGCAGTGAAGACACCTTCGGCATTGAGCAACAGAGAGGCCCCCGATGCAGGCATGCCGGCCAAACCGATCATCAGCAATACGGGGCCTGCGACACCGCCCGCCAGGATGGCACCGACAAACCAGAACAATTCACCCTTGGGAAGGCGCACGACAGGCGCCTGAGTCAGGCTGCGATACAGCGCCAACCCCAGCCCTGACCCGAGATAAAGCAGGCCTGCCAGCAGCCACGGACTCAAGGCATTGAGCAACCCTTTCGCCAGTGGCGTGCCGGCCCCGAACAGCAAGGCCGCAGTCAGTGCCTGAGGCACGCCCGGCTGGCGCAAACCTTCTTTCCAGTTCATCTGTTCAACTTTCGGTTAACGTCAAACTCACGTAATCATTCATCCATTTTGAATTCGCTGCGGCGTCGCAGACGGCACAAACACCCTGCCAAGCTTGATTCGTGGTTGCAGTGCAGCAATATAACACCAAATCTCCCGTGTATTATCTTCTGAAGCGTGGATTTTTTCCGGCTATAGACAACAAAAAAGCCGTTGATTTCTCAACGACTTTTTTGATATTGGCGGAGTGGACGGGACTCGAACCCGCGACCCCCGGCGTGACAGGCCGGTATTCTAACCAACTGAACTACCACTCCAAAACTTGTACCACGAACTACTTACCACTTACCAGATCTGGTGGGTGCTGACGGGTTCGAACCGCCGACATTCGCCTTGTAAGGGCGACGCTCTACCAACTGAGCTAAGCACCCGTATTATTACTGTCCTGCTGGTGCCGCCACTTCAGGCAACTTCACCACAATCTTGGCACGGCTCCTTGCATCCGCCAGGTAAGCCTGAAACATCTCTTCACCGGTCATCTGACGCAACTGCTGGGCGTAACGCGCACGCTTCGCATCATCGGGTTTCTCGCCACCCTTGACGGCGTCTACGCGCACCAGCGTGTAACCGCCCTGTGGGGATTCCGCACCGATATACTGGGGTAGTTTGGTACTGTCTGCCTGAAACAACTGGCGCACCATCGCTACATCCAGCGCACCATGTTGAGCATGAGTAATCGTCTGAGCAACCGACCAATCCAGCGCAGGATGACCACCCTGCTGCAATTGACCGAGCAGCATTTTACCCTGTTTTACGGCCATGTCCAGCGCTTTTTGATGTAATAATTTTTGTTTGATCACATCATGCACATCCTTCAGACTGCTCACGCTGGCTGCCCGGTGCTCCAGCATGCGCGCAGCAACCAGTGAATTGGGCGCCACTTCAATTGCCGCCGTGTTGCGCTTGTTTTTGATGACGTCATCGCTGAACACCGCCTGCATCATTTTAGCCGTCCAGATATCATCTGCCACCGACCCTTTGGTCAACCAGCCGCTCTGTTCGACCTTGACACCTGCAAGCGTTGCTGCCGGCTGCAAGGTATCGCTCTGCTCATAGACGGTATTGCCGAACTTGTCCGCCAACTCGGTAAACGAATCCGCTGCCTTCTGCTGGCGCAGCTTGTACAATATTCCCGCACTCACATCGCCAAACGGCGAGATATGCGCTGCCTTGATCGCCGTCAATTTGATGATGTGATAGCCGAAGTCCGACTTGACCAGATCGCTGATTTCACCTGGTTTCATGGCAAAAACGGCATCATCGAAGGGTTTCACCATCATGCCACGACCAAACAGACCGAGATCGCCGCCTTTTGCAGCTGAACCCGGGTCTTGCGAATTTTTCATGGCAAGCTCGGCAAACTGGTCCGGGTGTTGCCTGACCTGTTTGAGCAACTCTGAAGCCCTGGCCTTGACCGCATCCTGCTCCGCCTGCGGGGCAGTAGCCGCTACCGTCAACAGAATATGTGAAGCCTCGCGCTGCTCTGGCGTCGAAAACTCAGCTTGATGTTCATCGTAATATTTTTTGGCGTCTTCAGGCTTGACATCGGCCTTGTCCATCAGATCGGCACTTGAAAATTTTACGTACTCGACCCTGACCTGCTCAGGCGCCTGAAAATCTTTCTGATTCTGATCGTAATAACTCTTGATCTCGGTGTCGTCAACTTTTGCCTGATCAATAAAGGATTGCAATGCCACCTGCGCCACGCTGATGATGCGCTGCTCTTCGTTTATCGCGATCACCTTGTCTGCCACGGTATTGGCAGCATAACCATTCTGCGTATAGGCTTCGCGCAGCTGCTGACCGACCAGTTCGTCCTTGACGCGCGCCTCGAACATGACAGGCGTCATGCCTTTTTCAGCCAGCGCACTGACATAGCGCGCCTTGACAAATTTGCCCCCTTCTTTGAACGCATCTATGCCGGCTATCACCTGCGCGACCTGCACATCAGTCACCGTTAAACCTGCGGCACGCGCCTGATCGATCAGCAGGCGTTGCGCAATCAGATTATCCAGTATGGCGCGTTTCATCTCCGGCTTGTCAAACATAGCCGGATCAAAATTAGCACCCAGCATCTGACGCATTCTGTCTTGCTGTTGGTGCAATGCGCTATCGAACTCCTGGCGGGTAATTTT
The DNA here is from genome assembly GCA_021783855.1 of Pseudomonadota bacterium. The sequence continues at coordinate 2,565 of JAJXTL010000108.1, read as the reverse complement.
TGTGCCGTTCACGGTTGCAGGCGCATCCGTGTCGCCCGAATGACGATACGAATCCACACCGAAAAACGCAAAGGGCAAAATAATCAACAGTAAGACTATTTGTACCAATCTTTTTTTCTCATGAACAAAATCAAACATAGCGGCCCCAGGCGTTTAAACGACAGATATGAAAAAAGGCGAACTTTCGTTCGCCTCAATTTGGCGGAGTGGACGGGACTCGAACCCGCGACCCCCGGCGTGACAGGCCGGTATTCTAACCAACTGAACTACCACTCCAAAACTTGTACCACTTGTCACTTACTACTCTCCGCTTACCACTTTGGTGGGTGCTGACGGGTTCGAACCGCCGACATTCGCCTTGTAAGGGCGACGCTCTACCAACTGAGCTAAGCACCCGACTAAAGACAGCTAGTTTACAGCATCTTTCAGACCTTTACCAGCGCGAAATTTGGGAACCTTCGCAGCCTTGATGGTGATCGCCTCTCCTGTGCGCGGATTACGCCCTGTGCGCCCTGCGCGTTCGTCCACGCTGAAGGAACCGAAACCAACCAGACTCACCTCTTCACCGTTTTTCAAGGCGGTTTTAACAGCTTCTATCATGCCGTCCAGCGCCCGGCCGGCCGCAGCCTTGGAAATATCAGCCGATGTTGCAATTGCGTCAACCAGATCAGATTTGTTCACGTACATCCCCTTCGCTCGTTGTTAAAATTAGACAGCAAACCCAGCGACCCCCCAGGCTTCTTTCACGAGAAAGAAGCCTGACAGACAGCTTACAGCTTTATATCAAGGCGGCAGAGCTTTGGTCAAGTTTTATATGCAACCGCAGGACAAATTCAATGCTTGGTCGCTACAACAGGTTCAGCCAGCACGGCATCGCCTACCAGCTCCACCGTTGCGACAACCGCATCCTCACGCGGTACGGGCTTGCGTTCCAGCGCCATATCCAGCACCTGCTCTATCCATTTAACCGGATGGATGTCGAGCTTGTTTTTAACATTGTCGGAAATCTCCGCCAGATCCTTGACGTTTTCTTCCGGTATCAAAACTATCTTGATACCACCCCGCTGGGCGGCAATCAGTTTTTCCTTCAGACCGCCGATAGGCAACACTTCCCCGCGCAGGGTAATCTCCCCTGTCATGGCCACATCGGCGCGCACCGGAATACCCGTCAACGCCGACACCATCGCCGTGCACATCCCGACACCCGCACTCGGCCCGTCTTTTGGAATCGCGCCTTCCGGCAAGTGGATATGCAGGTCATTTTTTTGGTAAAAATCATCATCGATACCAAGACGCTTGGTGCGACCGCGCACCACACTCAAGGCTGCCTGTATCGACTCCTGCATGACCTCACCCAGCTTGCCCGTGGTGGTGGTTTTACCCTTGCCCGGCAGAACCACCGTCTCAATGGTGAGCAATTCACCGCCCACTTCAGTCCATGCAAGCCCGGTCACCTGCCCTACCTGATTGTGCTTCTCAGCCACACCGTAGGAATAACGGCGCACGCCCAGATATTTATCCAGATTTCGCGAGTTGATCACCACCTTGCTTTCACGCGATTTGAGCAATAAAGCCTTCACCACCTTGCGGCAAATCTTGGAAATCTCACGCTCAAGACCCCGCACGCCTGCTTCCCTCACGTAATAGCGCACGATGTCGCGCAATGCGGTCTCGGCAATACTGATTTCTTCCGGCTTCAGTCCGTTGTTCTTGATCGCCTTGGGCACCAGATAACGGGTGGCAATGTTGATCTTCTCATCCTCCATGTAACTTGAGACATGGATGATTTCCATGCGATCCATCAGGGCATCGGGTATGTTTAACGTGTTGGCCGTCGCAACAAACATGACATCCGACAAATCGTATTCCACTTCGACGTAATGATCGACAAAGGAGGCGTTTTGCTCCGGATCCAGCACTTCCAGCAGGGCCGCAGAAGGATCGCCCCGCATATCCATGCCCATCTTGTCTACTTCATCCAGCAGGAACAGCGGGTTTTTGACCGCGACCTTGCTCATGTTCTGCAATATCTTGCCCGGCATGGAGCCGATATAAGTGCGACGATGGCCGCGAATCTCCGACTCATCGCGCACGCCGCCCAGAGACATGCGCACAAACTTGCGGTTGGTGGCACGCGCAATAGACTGGCCGAGCGAGGTCTTGCCCACACCGGGGGGGCCGACCAGACACAGAATAGGCGCCTTGAGCTTGTCAACACGCTGCTGCACGGCCAGATATTCCAGGATGCGCTCTTTCACCTTATCCAGGCCATAGTGATCTTCTTCCAGCACCACTTCAGCCTGTTTGAGATCCTCGCTGATCTTGGTTTTTTTCTTCCACGGCAGACCAATCAGCACGTCGATATAGTTGCGCACGACGGTCGCTTCCGCAGACATCGGCGACATCAGACGCAGCTTCTTGAGTTCGGCCTCGGCCTTGGCACGCGCCTCCTTGGGCATGCCGGCAGCCTTTATCTTCTTGTCCAGCCCCTCGAAGTCGGCGCCGTCCTCTTCTTCGCCCAGCTCTTTCTGGATCGCCTTGACCTGCTCGTTCAGATAATACTCG
>JAJXTL010000107.1 GCA_021783855.1 Pseudomonadota bacterium | reverse complement strand
CCCAAATCCCAACCCTCACAGGTTGTGCCGTAAAGCATAAAGTGGCAGAAATGCCATTTTATGCTTTATTTTCCGATCTGCCACATTTTGCTTTATTCGAAAAATGTGGTAGGCACATTGCGCGGCAGCGTGCTGCCGCCATTCAAACCCTCATCGGCACCGCCAGACTCAACGGCCCTGATCCGCAGGCCATGGTTGAAAGACACGCTGGAAAAACTGCCCACCTGGCCGAACAGCAGACTGGATGAATTGCTGCCATTCAGGCAGCAAGCATAAAACTTCGGACGGGAACAGGCGTGTCCGTTAGCCGGTTACGTCACACAGGAAGTCACGGCAAGAGCGGCAGACCCAGTTCTTTCAGAAAATCATTGTGCTTGCCCTTTGCTGTTTCGATCTTTTGAGCCAGCGATTCCAACTTGGCATGGGTTGCCTGCAAATCAACTTCCTCTTCCGCCTCGGCGATGCTGATGTAGCGCGAGATGTTCAGGTTGTAGCTTTCTTTCTCGATTCGCTCCATCGACACGCGCATGGAATAGCGTTCCTCTTCTTTGCGATACTGGTAAGTGTCGATGATCTTGTCGATGTGCTCCGGCAGCAGCCTATTTTGCCGCTTGCCCTTCTCAAAGTGCTCGGCGGCGTTGATGAACAGCACATCATCGGGCTTCTTGCATTTCTTCAACACCAGAATGCACACCGGAATGCCGGTGGAGAAGAACAGGTTGGCGGGCAGACCGATCACGGTGTCGATATGGCCGTCTTTCAGCAGCTTGGCGCGGATGCGCTCTTCCGCGCCGCCACGGAACAGCACGCCGTGGGGCAGGATGATGGCCATCACGCCGTCCTGCTTCAGGTAGTGGAAGCCGTGCAGTAAAAAAGCGAAGTCGGCAGCTGACTTGGGGGCCAGACCGTAATTCTTGAAGCGCATGTCCTCGCCCAGCGCCTCGCTTGGTTCCCAGCGGTAGCTGAACGGCGGATTGGCCACCACCGCGTCAAACTTCGGCATCTTGGCCGGGTTCATTTCGCGCAGCATATCCCACTCGTTGGTCAGCGTGTCGCCGTGGTAAATCTCGAACTCGGTATCCTTCACTCCGTGCAGCAGCATGTTCATACGCGCCAGATTGTAGGTGGTAATGTTCTTTTCCTGGCCGAATAGCTTGCCGATGCCGTGCGCCCCCATGCGGTGGCGCACATTCAGCAGCAGCGAGCCGGAACCGCAGGCAAAGTCGAGCACGCTTTCCAGTTGCTTGCGGTGGCCGGTGGCGGGCTCCTGACTGTCCAGCGTAACGATGCCCGACAAAATGCTGGAAATCTGTTGCGGCGTGTAAAACTCGCCCGCCTTCTTGCCGGAACCAGCCGCAAACTGGCCGATCAGGTATTCATAGGCATCGCCCAGCGTATCTTTGTTGGTAGAGAACTTTTCCAAGCCATCGGCAATGGCCTTGATGATGGTGCAGAGCACGGCATTGCGGGCTTCGTAGCCCCTGCCTAGTTTTTCTGAATTCAGGTTGATCTCGGAAAACAGCCCGCCAAAGGTGCTGGCGAAGGATTCGTTCTCGATGTAATCGAAGCCCTTTTGCAGCGTATGCAACAACTCCCCGTCTTGCGTGCGCGCCATCTCGGCGATGCTGCTCCACAAGAAAGCTGGCTGGATCACATAATGCGTCTTGCGACGCATCTGCTTTTCAAAATCAGCCGTATCGTCCGGGTTTTGCGCGTACCACACCGCCAGCGGCGCGCGGCGATCACCTGCGCCCAGCTTCGGGTAATCCGCCCCCAGTTCTTTTTGCGCCGCTGCCTCGTAGTTGTCCGACAAGTAGCGCAGGAACAGGAAGGAGAGCATGTAATCGCGGAAATCGTCCGCGTTCATCGCGCCACGTAAGGTATCGGCAATGCCCCACAGCGTGATGCCCAGTTGTTTTTGGTCTTGTTCGGTCATGAGGATGTTTCCTGTTCTTGCGTTTCTGGCGTCAGCTCTGAATTGAAGGGATAGAATTCCAGAAAGTCCGCTAGTATTTTTTCAAAGTGCACCTTGTTGTCCGACAGCATTTCCATCGGGTCATAAAACGAGTAATTGCCGTGGCTCAGAATGTTGACGAGCCTCCCGTACAGGGTGTCGTCCGGGTCGTCATCCTGCTGCTTGATGCACACGGTGAATTTCTTGTGCCCGTGGAAAATGGATGATTTTTCCAACAGGCTGCGCAAGGCGTTGAAGTGGTGCGTGTAAATCTCGCCCGCCTCCTTTGCTCGCCAAATCTCCTGCAGCAACGCCAGGTGATGAAAGAAAGGCGTATCACCGGTATAAGAGAGGTGATACTGGCCAGTCTTGCGGGTGTGCGACAGAAAATGCGGAGCGAACTTCTTATGGGCAATCTCCCGTAGTTCATTCCAAAGCACGTTAAAAAAAAGCGTGTGATGCGATGAAATCACCGTTTTGATCGCGTGATCTTTGCGTTTCAGGAACTGCGCCAAATGATTGCCCACTGCAATGGCATTGTGCTCGTCCAGCGACGTGATGGGGTCGTCGATGTATATGTATTTCACCCACTGATAGGCTTCCGCGCCATCCATCGCGAGCTGGACGATGGCCAGAAAGAAGCACCAGATAAACAGGTTCTCCTCGCCACGCGATACCTTTATGTTGTCAATGCTCTGCGTGGCCTCACCCACCCTAACATCACGCGAGAAACGGATTGACCAATCGCTGTAGTCGATGGTGAAATCAAAATCAGCATACCGGTGGAGGAAGGGACGAATGCGCGTTTCCATCTCCAGGGCTTCCAGCCCTGCAAAAAAACGGGAGGCCGCATTCATTTTTAGCGCGCGTGAGCTGTCGCCTTCCAAGTCATTGTCCCAAGTGAACAAATCTTCGGTAAAGGCGTTGAAGTAGAGCGTGTCACGCGTGGCGTCCTCTCCTTCGCCTTGCCTGCCGATATCCTTAAATGCCATCGACAGCCGGGTCTTGCCGGTGCCGTTGTAGGCGTAGAGCAGGATGAATTTCTTATCGATCAGCTCTCTACGCAGGTGCGCGGCCAGCGTGGGTAGATCGGCAAAGTTATTCGGGGCGGTCATGATCCTGTCCCTTTACGATCCTTAATCCTGCTTTCCAGCGGCGAAATTGCACCCCGCGCGGCGAGCGCACGCGGTAGCCAACGGCCAGAATAGCATCCAGGTTGTAGCGTGTGACGCTGCGGCGCACGTCGCGGGCGCCCTCGGTTTGAACTGTCAAGGAATCCTTGACAGCTGCAGCAGGGTCCAGATCTCCGTCTAAATAAATGTTCTTCAGGTGCAGCGAAATGTTCTGCTTGCTGGCGTTAAACAGCTCCGCCATTTCCAACTGGGTGAGCCAGACCGTACCCAAATCGGCACGCAGTTGCACTTGGGCTTGCCCGTCTTCGCTGGTGTAGAGGATGATCTGCGTCATGCGGACACCTCATCCAACACAGGGAAAAGCTGCTGCATCAGCCCTTTTTTATAAGTCTTGAGCACGGCGAGTTTTTGGGTTTGAACGGTGATAAGGTCGTCGAGAGACGAGAGACAGTCGGCGATTTTTTGTTGTTCGTCAACTTTCGGCACTGACACAGTGAATTTTGAAAACTCCGTTTTGTTAATTATTGGCAGAGTCGAGTTCGCTTGAGTGCCCTTAATTAAAGGAACAATGTTGAGCAATGAGTAATAGACGTACTCATTTTTGTAGTCTTCATTAGGGATGAGCGTGTTGATTTGCTGATTAGTAATGCAGGGCTTAACGGATAGCGCAATCTTTCCAATAGAAGCGATGCACGTAAACATTGTTGAATGCATTGGCAGCACTTTTGTTTTTGAATTTCTGACAACACTTCGTTGTGTTTTCCACTGATACTTTTCTTCAGAAATATCAGTTGGTGTTACAAATTGGGTATCGCCGTTCCAAAGCGAATCATCACTAGTGTTGGGCGTTTTGCCAGTCACAATTTCACCAATTTCCCCCAAGGTTTTTTCTTCCCAATCCCCCGCCTCCCGAAACTCAGGAAAGCGCAGCTTGGGCACCAATCCACGTTTATTCACTGACGAAGTCATATTACAAATCCTCAATCCTGAATTCACTATAGCCTTCGTAGTAATAGCTGATGTCGATGCCCTTCATGAATAATTCGCGGTCGTTGATTTTGTCGGTCAGGGCGGCTTTTAGCAGGTGTTTGATTTCCACATCCTTCACCACGCTGCGTTCCATGGCCGAAAGATAGTCGGCCTTGTCCACGGCATTCCAGTCGATTACGCGATTGATTTCATTCTTGAGGATCAGATCCAGCCAGATACGCGTCGCGCGGCCATTGCCCTCGCGAAAAGGGTGAGCGACATTCATCTCGACATATTTTTCGATGATTTGCTCAAACGTCTGTTGCGGCATGGTGCTGATGTGTTCCAGCGATTGCGGCAGGTACATGAGCGGTGCAAATCGAAAGTTGCCTTTGGCGATATTCACATCGCGGAGTTTTCCCGCGAATTCATAAATATCGCCAAATAAATACGCATGAATTTGTGCCAGCCCTTTAAAGGTGCCGATCTCCATACGATTGATTTCGCCGCTTTCAAATAGCTGCTTGGCCTTCTGCTTGCTGATTTTTTCTTCGGCTTTGTTCAGCTCAATCTGGTTGGTGATGTTTAATTTGTTCTGCAACACCATGTTATGCGCTCCTGATCTGTGTGTGCGGAAAACTGTTCAGCCCGGCTTGCCGTTTAAACCCGTTGAATTCGACAGGGTTTACTGCTCATACGCACCCAGCCCTGAAATCTCGCGCCCTTGGGCAAGCTTTTTGAGCAGGGGAATCAGTTCGTCCATCAGCGCCAGTTCGGCCTTGGTGCGCGCTTTCCAGCCGAGCGCCAGCGGGGCGAACAAATCGCTGATCTGGTCGCCGTCAAACACCATGCGACGCAGGATGGCGTCTACAAAGGTTTGCAGGGCTGCGGCATCCAGCGTGTGCCGGGCGGCGATGTCGGCCAATACCTTGGCGTGTTTGTCGGCCTTGAAGCGTTGATAACCTTCCTTGATGGCTTTTTCATCCAGCGCCTTGCCCGCTTGCAGCGTGCCGATGTATTCGGCGATGTCGTCGCGCTCGTCGATGAATTTGGCATCGGACTGGATCAGGCCGATGAGCTGTTCGCGGCTCATCTTCTGCTTGCCCGGTGTTTGGCTGGCGTAGCGGGCAATCAGCGCCATGATGTAGTCGTAGTCGATCACCGCGCTGGCAAACAGCACAAACTCGAAATCGAGTTGCTGCACTTCCGGCGGGGTGTTGTCGTCGTGTTTGTCCTGCATGGCTTTCAGGCGCTGGGCAGTTTCCAGATAGGTACCCCTGAAGCTCAGTAGCTGGTCGCGCGGAAGGATGGTCTCGATACGGGCCTTTTGTGCGTTGTCCAGATCGGTGTACTGGTCGAGTTGCGTTTTGAGTCGCTGCACTTCCTTGAAGCGGTTGACGAACTCGATGCGCGCGGTATCGCCTTTCAGATTGTAAACCTGCTCGGGCTCGCACATCAGATTTTTTTGCTGCATGAAGCCCGCCATGCCAGAGACTGCCGCCTCGTATTTGCGGATGACTTCGGCGGCGGGCTCCACCAGCCAGATTTCCCGCGCCTGCTCGCCGGTTTTTTCCCCGGAAAACAGGCCGATGGCGGTATCCACCGCGTCTTGCTGCTGGCGGAAGTCGAGAATGTTGCCATAGGGCTTGGTGTCGTTGAGCACACGATTGGTGCGCGAAAACGCCTGAATCAAGCCATGGAACTTGAGGTTCTTGTCCACATACAGCGTGTTGAGATATTTGGAATCGAAGCCGGTGAGCAGCATGTCCACCACGAGGGTGATGTCGATCTTCTGGCGGTGCGGCAGGTCGGCATTGGGGTATTGCTGGTCCTTGATGCGCTTTTGCACGTCCTGATAGTAGAGGTCGAATTCGCCGATGCTGTGGCTGCTGCCGTATTGGGTGTTGTAGTCGGCAATGATGGCAGTCAGCGCGGCCTTTTTCTTTTCGGGTTCCTGTTCGTTATCGGCTTTCTCTTGTGGCAGGTCGTCCTGAAGTTGCTTGATGTCCGCTACGTTTTTGTCGTTCTGACTATCTTTATCTTTGGCAAGTAACTGTGCGGGTGGGGAGAAGACGCAGGCGATGTTGAGCGGTTGGAATTCAGAGTCGCTCGCCAACTTCTCGGCCTGCACGGTTTTGAACAAGGCGTGGTATTCGATGGCGTCATTGATGCTGGCAGTAGCCAGCACGGCGTTGAACTTGCGTCCGGCAGTAGCAGCGTCGTGCTTGGCGAGGATGGCTTCGACGATGGCGCGCTTGGCCAGTGGCTCACCCTGCTTGGGCTGTGCTTTGCCCTCGGGCTTGTAATAATCCACATGGAAGCGCAGCACGTTGCGGTCTTCGATGGCGTGGGTGATGGTGTAGGCGTGCAGTTGCTGCTGGAAGATATCCGCCGTGGTCTTGTAGCTCGCCTGCTGGCCTTCAATCTGCTGGGCGCTGGCGTTCTGCTCGAAGATGGGCGTGCCGGTAAAGCCGAATAACTGGGCGTTGGGGAAGAATTCCTTGATGGCCTTGTGGTTCTCGCCGAATTGCGAGCGGTGGCATTCGTCGAAGATAAACACCATGCGCTGGTTGCGCAATGGCTCCAGACGCGCCAGATAGTTGCGCTTGTTGGTGCCATCGAGTGCAAGGCCTAGCTTCTGGATGGTAGTGACGATCACCTTGTCGGCGTAGTCGTCGGAGAGCAGGCGGCGCACCAAAGTTTCAGTATTGGTGTTTTCTTCGACGCAGCCTTCCTGGAATTTGTTGAATTCTTCCCGCGTCTGCCGGTCGAGGTCTTTGCGATCCACCACGAACAGGCATTTGTCGATGTCCGGATTGTCCTTGAGCAAGGTGGAAGCTTTGAACGATGTGAGCGTTTTGCCGCTGCCGGTGGTGTGCCAGATGTAGCCATTGCCGCAGTGCTGGTGAATGCACTCGACAATCGCCTTGACGGCATAGATTTGATACGGTCGCATCATCAGCAGTTTTTGTTCGCTGGCGACCAACACCATGTACCGGCTGACCATCTGTCCCAGTGTGCATTTGGACAGGAAAGCGTCGGCAAAGCTGTCCAGATGGGTGATCTTTTTGTTGTCTTCGCTAGCGAACTGATAAAGCGGCAAAAAGCGCTCGTCGGCATTGAAGCTGAAATGGCGGCTGTTGTTGTTGGCGAAGTACCAGGTATCGCTGCGGTTGCTGACGATGAACAGTTGCAGGAAGCACAACAGAGTTTTGCTGTAACCGTTACCGGAGTCGTTCTTGTAATCGACTATCTGCTGCATGGCTTTGCGCGGGCTGATTTGCAGGGTTTTCAGCTCGATCTGGACGACAGGAATACCGTTGATAAGCAGGATTACATCAAAGCGGTGATGGCTGTAGTCAGTGCTGATGCGCAGTTGGTTGATGACTTCAAAGTTGTTTTTGCACCAGTCCTTGATATTGACCAGCGTGTAATAAAGCGGTGTGCCATCGTCGCGCTCGAAGCTGTTTTTTTCGCGCAGGTGCTTGGCGGCCGCAAACACGTCCGGAGTGACGATGCCATCCAGCAGGCGGGCGAATTCGCTGTCGGTGAGATGAACGCGGTTGAGCGCCTCGAAGTGCTGGCGGAAGTTGGCTTCCAGCGCGGCGCGATCACGGATGTCCGGGCGGTAGGTGTATTTCAATTCGCCCAGTTTTTCAATCAGGGCTTGTTCGATTTGTTGTTCAGTCATTGAGTGGCAATGCTTTTTCGGATGGCGCTTATTGATTGTGCATGAGTATAGCGATTATTCATTGACAGAGCCAACAAAGGCAGGCTTTTAATTGCAGTGGTTATCCCAATGACAGGTTCTGCGTACAAGTGTCTGGCCGTTCCTGGCCGAAAGCAGAAGTTGCCCGCCATCATCCTGAACTTCCGCACCGACCGAGAACCAGACCCTCATGTCCATCGCTGTGAACGACTGTTAATGGCACACAACCGACAATTGCAATACTACTCCCTTTGCTTGGTTTCGCGGCATTGCTGCCGTTGAATCTTGATTTCTCAACCAGGGATTGCATGAAACGGTTAGTTAAGTTTTTAAATTAGCCAACCTTATTTGGCACAAAACAGCATAATTTCGGCAAGGTTGCTGGAGGCAAGATACCAACCTCAGAATGCAAATAGCCGAAACAAACATCTGAAAGTCCGTCTGCAAAAAATAATCCGCTGTTTGCTCTTCCTGCAGCAACATCTTGCAATCAAGATTTACTATAGCGCAAGCATTTGCATCTCGCTGAAATTAAAGAAAAAATTTGCAATATAATCAATTTTGCCGCATGCTTCCATCTTATTATCCAGGCATTTTTCAGACTTTTTTCATTCATCAATCTGTAGCCAAATATCGCCAGATTAATGGTCTGAGTCACGATTGTGAGGAGGTTCGACATCAAAAATCAGCGTCTGCACATCCATCGCACGGCAACATGCCAAGAAGAATGCAGCCGAGAAACGCTGGCGATTCATTTTTCGATTGATCTGGCCGGGGCTTTCATGAATTCCCAGCTTTTCGAGCCGGCGGGAAAGTTCTTTGTACCCGACATTACGAATTTTCATAAACCGGGTCAGGTAGGTCTTTGCCTGCGACTCCCATGGGAGCATTGCCAATGCTGAATCAGTGGCCGTTGTTTTATCCATGTTCGGTGTCCTTGCGTGCCCGATCAAGTCTCTTTTCGCTATTTTCGGTCGTATACGACCGAATGGCAAGTGATGCTTCTGAACGGTGGCTACATGCAGATATCACGTTTTAATTTTGATTTCACCATGCTGGAAAAATCTCAACTGGTCGAGTTGCTCGAACGCCTTGGAACACCCCATGCCGGGCAAGCCCTCATACTGAACGCGCGTACTAATGCGCCAGTCCGCGATGTCCAATCGCGTGGCGGTAACGTCATCACGATTTACGCAAGCCGAAAAATGGGCTGCGAAATCAGGACTGAAAGCCGGCATATTGAATTCGCTGCCGCAGTTGACCACGAGTATGACCAGAGTGTGCTCGCCTATTACCCACAACCCTGCGAACTGAAACTCGAACTTACCGATCCCGCCACGGGTGAGATCCATCAGATTCATCATACCCCGGATTTTCTGGTCATTCGCGCATCAGGATTTACGCTGGAGGAATGGAAAAGCCACGAAAAACTGACCAACCTGGCCAAACGTACTCCATATCGTTATAGCCAGGACGAGGAAGGCCACTGGCGGGCACCACAGATCGAAAAGCAACTAGCGGAAATGGGTATTGCCTACCGCGTGTACTGTGAAAATGATCTGCCCAGAAAGCGCGTGGAAAATTATCTACACTTGGCTGACTATCTGTTGCCGGGTGTCCCGGAATGCCCGCATGACATACGGCTGAAGCTGCAGGAACAACTGCAGGAACAGGGTTCGATATCCATCGCTGAACTGCTGGCTCCGCCACATAATATCGCCGCCGACGATATCTACAAGGCTATTGCCGACAAACTTGTGGTGGCAGATCTGGATCGGGAGTCCCTTGGTCAGCCCAAACGAGCAAAACTTTATCGTGACGTTTCATTACGGGATTTTCTGGCCAGCGCCATTTGCCAAAATGCCTTTCCAGGCATCACCAATTTCAGCTTTAATCTGAATGCCGGCTCACGTTTTCACTATGAAGGCCAGGAAGTTACGATTTCGCTGGTCGGCGAAAAACAGATCATCTGCACCCGACAGAACGGTCAAACCTTCGAATTGACCAAAGATTGGTTATTGAATGCGCTGAACAATGGGCGCATCCAGGCAATGGATCCGCCAGACCCGAGTATGCTGGATTATTCACGTTATACCGCAGAAGAACTGGATGCTGCCTTGCGCCGGCATCATATCCTCAGTTCGGCCAATCCGCAAAACCATGTCAGCGAACGTACACTGGCACGCTGAGAATCCAAACAAAAAGCCGCTATCGTCAGCGGTGGCAACGAAGTTCTGGCACTGATTCCGCGTACCCGACAGCGTGGCAACCGCAGCGAGCGACTTCACCAAGATCAAGAAAACTTGATACAGCAG
>JAJXTL010000009.1 GCA_021783855.1 Pseudomonadota bacterium | reverse complement strand
CATGATACTGGCCATATTGGTTTTGTTGGCCTACGGCGGCGAACAGATGGTACGACCCTACCAATTGGGTGAAACACTCCCGCTGTCTCTTGCCCCGGAACACCTGCCCTACTACCTGCTGCGCACGACCCTGCGCATGTTCATCGCACTCGGCGCTTCCATCGTGTTCAGTTGCGTATTTGCAGTTCTGGCAACCAAGTACCGGGCGGCGGAAAAAATTCTGCTGCCCATGCTGGACATACTCCAGTCCATCCCTATACTCGGATTTCTGTCAATCACGGTCACCGCCTTCATCGCGCTGTTTCCCGGCAGCCTGCTGGGCGTCGAATGTGCTGCGATATTCGCCATCTTTACTTCACAGGCCTGGAACATGGCCTTCAGCGCATATCAGGGCTTTCGTAGCGTACCCGCCGAGCTGAAAGAAGCAGCAAGCGTGTTCAAACTGTCCGCATGGCAACGCTTCTGGCGGCTGGAACTGCCCTTCGCCACGCCCGGACTGCTGTGGAACATGATGATGTCCATGTCGGGCGGCTGGTTCTTCGTGGTCGCTTCCGAAGCCATTTCCGTCTCCAACCAGAGCATCAAGCTGCCCGGCATCGGCTCTTATATCGCACTGGCCATCGAGCAGCGCAATCTGCATGCGATAGGCTGGGCCATCTGCGCGATGTTGATAGGCGTGATACTTTACGATCAGCTTTTCTTCAGGCCGCTGCTTGCCTGGGCAGACAAATTCCGCTTCGAGGAGTCAGGCGGCGAAACTGCCCAGAATTCCTGGCTGCTGAGCTGGTTGCGCAATACCGAACGCACTCAGGAAATCGCGCTCGCTGCCGGCAGGCTGCTGGAGCGCTCGTTCGTGTTGTTCCGTCTCAACTTCGACGGCACCTCGATTCGCGCACAACCCCGGACAAGCTCCGGAACACCGGCGCGAGTATGGGACGCCGTCGTTGCCGCCGTTGTTTTTTATGCCCTGTGGGTACTTGTTCACTTTATCCATAGCGAAGTGGGCTTGAGCGAGGTTGGGCGAGTCTTCGTGCTGGGGTTTTACACAATGACCCGCGTGATCGTGCTTATTTTTCTGGCGGCCCTCATCTGGATTCCGGTCGGCGTCTGGCTGGGGATGAACCCAAGGCTTGCCGGACGTGCGCAGGCGATCATACAGTTTCTGGCTGCCTTTCCGGCCAATCTGACATTCCCCGTCGCCGTCTTCCTGCTCGTGCGATTCAGCCTCAATCCGGATATCTGGCTCTCCCCCCTGATGATCCTCGGCACGCAGTGGTACATCCTGTTCAATGTGATTGCCGGCGCCTCCACGATACCGACGGAATTACACTATGCCGCACAGAATCTCGGGCTGCGCGGTCAGCTCAAGTGGCGGCGCTACCTGCTCCCGGCGATCTTTCCGAGTTTTGTCACGGGCGCCATCACCGCATCGGGCGGCTCATGGAATGCCAGCATCGTTGCCGAATATGTGACCTGGGGCAACACCACTTTAAAAGCACATGGCATCGGCAGTTACATCGCCGAAATGACTGCCGCTGGTGACTTCCCGAGAATAGCCTTGGGGATAGGCGTCATGTGCGTGTTTGTCATGGGATTTAACCATTTCGTCTGGCGCAGACTTTACCGTTTGACTGAAAACCGTCTGCATTTCTGAGGACACATGCAATGAGCACTCCCATCATCGAACTCAAATCTGTCGGCAAATCCTTCCGCTCTGCGGATGGATCGGCCAGATCCATCCTGGAAAATGTCGATTTCACCCTCAGCGAAGGAGAGATCGTGGCGTTGCTTGGCAAGTCGGGTTCAGGCAAGTCCACCATGTTACGCATCATGGCCGGCCTGATCGCAGCCGACAGCGGCCAGGTGCTTTATCGGGGACTGCCGATTTACGGGCCGGCAAATGGCATCAGCATGGTGTTCCAGTCTTTCGCCCTTTTTCCCTGGCTTACGGTTCAGAAGAATGTGGAACTGGGGCTGGAGGCCAAGGGATTGCCCCCCGACGAACGCGTTCATCGCGCTGAGGCAGCCATCGAAATGATCGGCCTGTCAGGGTTTGAAGGCGCCTTGCCCCGTGAATTGTCCGGCGGCATGCGTCAGCGGGTAGGCATCGCACGCGCGCTGGTGATGGAACCGGAAATACTGTTGATGGACGAAGCATTTTCCGCGCTCGATGTGCTGACCGGAGAGCGCTTGCGCGAAGATATCCTTGAGCTCTGGGAGTCCGGGCGTATTCCCACCAAGGCCATACTCGTTGTTTCCCACAACATCGAGGAGGCGGTCATGATGGCCGACCGGGTGCTGGTTTTCGCCAGCGATCCCGGGCGGGTACGGGACGAATTGCCCGTCAAGCTTTCACGACCCAGGGAAGTGGAAAGCTCTGAAGTCCGCAACCTGATCGACAAGGTGTACGGACTGATGACGGCGGGTGCAATGCGCGCAGGTCGCTCGACCGACAAGGGAGGCAAAATGGGGCTGGGCGACCGCTTGCCGGAAGTGGAAATTTCCCGCATGGAGGGCACGCTGGAAATTCTCGCCGACGAACCTTTCAGGGGGCGTGCGGATTTACCCAAGCTTGCCGAAGAAACCGAACTCAGCGACCATGAGTTGCTTGATGTAGCCAGCGCCCTGACTCTGTTGGGTTTTGCGCTGCTCGATCAGGGTGACATCATACTCACGCCGCTGGGAGCGCAGTATGCACAAGCCGACAACCCCGAACGCAAAATGATCTTCGGTCGACAATTGCTGGAAAGTGTACCTCTGGTGGCCTATATCCGCCACGGCCTGGCTCAAGATCCATCCGGCGACCTGCATGAGGATCTGTTTCTCAGGCTGCTGCGCTTCACCCTGAACGAGGCGGACACCTTGTCCGTTTTACGCGTCGCCATCGAATGGGGTCGTTATGGCGATCTGTTCGAGTACAACTTCAATACCGGCATCCTTAACATGCCGAAAGACGAAGAGACGAGCTCAGAGCGATAATCCCTGACTGATCGTCCCGGCCCGGCCCGGCGGTTTTTTATTCTGATTTCAAATAAAAAGCGGTCGCGACTCCTTAGGGTTCGTTCATGAATACCTGCCAACGATACGCATATATGCCTGTATGGCTGCATAGACCAGCAGCACCACAGCCAGACTGGACAGAAACCCCGCCAGCACATCCGCCGGGAAATGTGCGCCAAGGCTGACTCTGGAAATGCCGACCCACAGCACAAAGCATATTCCAGCCGCGCGCGCGTATCGGTTGAAAACCGGCCACAGGCTGGCTACACACAGCATGGCAAACGACGAATGGCCGCTAGGCAGGCTGTGATGGTATTCCGCTGCGCCGATAATATGCACGGTGCCCGGAGGTAATGCCAGCGGCGGACGCGGAAAATCAAGCAGCGGTTTAAGCGACCCGATCAACAGCCCGTCCAGCCAGTAAGCGATGAAAAATACCGCGATGACAGACATCCAGCGCGTGACCTGATACCGGTTCAAACCCGGCGTTCTGGCAACGGTAGCCAGCGCAACCAACATCACCAGCCCAAGATAGAAGGGGAAAAGCGCATGTTCGCCAAGTCCGGTACCCAACAGCATGAACTTATCCAGAATGTCGGAATGAACATTGTTGATGGCATGAAACAACCAGACGTTGGCGCCTCCCCAGTCATACAGAATTTCTTTCATGAGTATCGCCCAACAGGCATTGCAAAAATGCCACCACAGATAATAAAACTTGCCATGCCCGGAACCCTCGCTGCGCGCTCCCTCACTTCAATCCTGATGAAACAACCAGCCATTCGACTAAGCTGCCCGAAGGCGGCAGCCAAGTCACTGGTTATCTCCCCGAGGGGGAAGCGCAGCGAGGGGGGCGAAGCCGAACGAACGCACGCTTGCGCGTATTTCATGTTATGCAAAAAAGGCCGACACCCACATGACGACCCCACCCGTTGCCGCCAACCCCGCCACAGCAAACAGCCATGTCTTGCGGGTCAGTACAGTGATGGAAGCCAGAGAAATGGCAATCTGGATCAGTGTCATCGCCTGCGCCAGTTTGTGGTGCGGGTGCAGCATTTCTTCGCTCTCCCTGTTGGCTTTTTCTGACTCGGCCTCCAGCGCTTCGGCCTTGAGCTTGATTTCCTTCTTTTCCGCCTCGTACTTCTCGATCTTGCCGCTGTAATAACCACGCTTCTGCTCGGAAGACAGATCGGCGGCAAGCTCCATCAAATGTCCCTTGCTGCTCTTGGACTGATAAAAATTCCACTGATCGGAAGCCTGTGCTTTCTTCAGAACGGCCTCATTCTTCAGCAGCATGGCTTCATTTTGTGTAGCCCCGCCCTGATAACTGATGATCGCGCCTATCGATGCCAGAATGGCGGTGAAGATTGCAACCTGGCCCGCCAGCCTGTCTCCACCCTGAGCATGATGCTCGACTTCGTGATCATGTGCACCGTGAACATGGAAACCGTCTTCAGACATTTTGCTACTCCTTAAAAATGATAAACCCGGCGCTTTCCAGCATAGCTGAATGACCGGCAAGTAAAACAACAAACTTCATTTATCTCGGTAATCGATCGTCAGCGGCGCATGATCTGAAAAACGCTGTTCCTTGTAAATACCGGCAGTTTGCGCGCGCAGCGCCAGACCGGGCGTGGCAATCTGATAATCGATGCGCCAACCGACATTCTTCGCCCAGGCCTGCCCGCGATTCGACCACCAGGTATAGGCTTCCAGTTCCGGATGCACGACACGAAACACGTCGACAAAACCGACTTCATCAAACAATTCGGTCAGCCATGCGCGCTCTTCGGGCAAAAATCCCGAGTTCTTCTTATTGCCGCGCCAGTTTTTCAGATCGATCTCCTTATGCGCAATATTCCAGTCGCCGCAGATCACCACCTCACGCCCGCTTGCGCGCAATTCTTTCAGATGCGGTAAAAATGCACCCATAAAGTTAAACTTGACGGCCTGCCGCTCCTCTCCGCTGGAACCGGATGGCAAATACAGCGAAACCACACTGAAATCTGCAAAGTCCGCACATAGATAGCGACCTTCAACATCAAACTCAGCAATGCCCAGCCCCACGATGACCTGCTGCGGCGCCTGTCGGCAATAAATGCCGACTCCGCTGTAGCCTTTTTTTTCCGCATAATGAAAATAGCCGTGATAGCCATCCGGCCGCAACATCTGCTCTGTCATGTCTGCGGCCTGCGCCTTGAGTTCCTGCAAACAAATCACGTCGGCGTTCTGCCGTGCCAGCCATTCATAAAAACCTTTTCCGGCGGCGGAACGGATACCATTCAAATTGACAGAGATGATACGCATGAAAACTTCCAATGATTATGAACGCACGATTATAATGTTTCTTACCAACATATCCCACCTCCAACCATGTTCAATTTCAGACAAGATTTCATCCGCTTTGCCGTAGAGCGTAAAGTATTACGCTTCGGTGAATTTCAAACCAAGGCAGGGCGCTTATCCCCCTATTTTTTCAACGCGGGCTTGTTCAACGACGGCGATTCATTGCGTAATTTATCGCAATTTTACGCACAAGCCATTTTGACCGCCGAACTCCCCTTTGACATGTTGTTTGGCCCCGCCTACAAAGGTATCCCGCTGGCTTCGGGTACTGCCATCGCTTTGGCCGAACAGGGCCGCAATGTGCCCTATTGCTATAACCGCAAGGAAGCCAAGGATCACGGCGAAGGCGGCAGCACGGTAGGCGCCAAGCTTGCGGGCCGTGTTCTGATCATAGACGACGTCATTTCTGCCGGCACATCTGTCAGGGAATCCATAGAGCTGATACGCGCCGAAGGGGCAGAACCCTGTGGTGTCGTGATCGCACTGGATCGCATGGAGCGTGGGCTCGGCGATTTGTCTGCAGTGCAGGAAGTCAGGGAAAGCTATGGCCTTCCGGTCGTTGCCATTGCCACACTGAATGACCTGCTCGACTATTTACAGGGAGAGGCTGAAATGATTGAGAATTTAAACGCGGTACAGGCATATCGCGATCTTTTTGGAGTGGAATATGAGCATGTTTAAATCACTGATCGTGCTTTTTGCCGGCATTGCTTTCAGTTTGCCTGTCTCGGCAAAAATGTACAAATGGGTGGATGATAAGGGAATCACACACTATGGTGAAACCATACCGCCTGAATATGCCGACAAGGACAGACAGATACTGAACAAATCCGGTGTAGTCATCAAGACCCAGGACGTATTGACGCCGGATGAACGGCGCGCCAAAGAGGCTGAGGATGCCAAAATCAATGCGGAAAAGACCAGCGAAAGGGATCAGAAGCTGCATGACAAATCGCTGACCGATACCTATAGCAACGTAAATGAAATCGAGCTGTCACGCAGCCGCAGCCTTCAGCAGGTCGATACCCGAATCAACAGTATCAATTCACAACTCAAAATGGCCAATAACAATCTGGCGGGTTTGCAAAAGGAAGCGGCTGCCTCGGGCAAAACCGGCAAAAAAGTCCCGCAATCCCTGCTGGACGAAATCAAGGATGCGCAGGATCGCGTAAAAAATCTGCAACTGGATCTGAATAAATACAAGGCAGAAAAGCAGGCCGTCGAAACGCGCTACGATACGGACAAGGCGCGCTACAAGGAATTGACCGGAAAATAACGGGTTAACGTGAAACTTGCGAAGCGACGAACCGTACCCCTCGCCCTCTGGGAGAGGGGGAACGGGGGTGAGGGAACGAGCATAGCAACAGCCACTCCACATCATGAAACTTACCATGCTCGTTAAAGGGGCTCGAACTGATCGGTATTAGTGTTGTATCCGAGCAATTGGCCCTGTTTAATATCAAAGTACCAGCCATGTATCCTGAGCGTGTTATCCGTAATACGCTCGGTAATCCACGGGTAGCTGAGCAAATTTTTCAAGGACACAAGAATTGCGCGCTGTTCGCAAGCCTGTCTGCGAACTTCGATACTGGCGCCGGCAAAGTCACGCTCCACACTCAGCCGCGCGGAATCAACCAGCTTCATCCAGTCATCTATAAATGAATCCGGATTGGATTCTCTCGCTGTCTGCAACAAGGTCTGTATACCGCCGCAGTACTCATGTCCCAATATCACAACATGCTCCACACCCAAATTGCACACACCATATTCGATAGCCGCGGTAGTCCCGTGGTGACCGATGCGCGCCTCGTTGGGCGGGACGATATTCGCCACATTGCGGACCACAAACAACTCGCCCGGTGCACAATTGAAAATAATGGCGGGGTCCACCCTTGAGTCGCAACATCCCACGATCAGAAATTTCGGTTTCTGACCTTCCGAAAACAGGCGCGAATACTCGATGTCATTGCTTGGAAAATGACTATCGCGAAATCGCAAAAAACCTTCGATCAGCGGTTGCGGCCAACTCACATGATGCACTGCGGCCTGGCCTGACCGGGCGGATTTATCGGCAGCCACTTCGCCCGGTACAGACTCGAAAACTTTCGACCGTTTCTTCATTCGGCAGTCAGGCGTTGCAGTGCTTCATGATATTTATCGGCGGTCTTTTGCAGCACTTCCTGCGGGATACGGGGTGCCGGCACCTGTTTGTCCCAGCCTGATGCTTCCAGCCAGTCGCGCACGAACTGCTTGTCGAAACTGGGCGGGTTACATCCCACCTGATATGATTCGGCAGGCCAGAAGCGGGAAGAGTCCGGCGTCAGCGCTTCATCGATCAAATACAGGTGGCCCTCATCGTCCACGCCGAATTCAAACTTGGTATCGGCGATGATGATGCCCTTGGTTGCCGCAAAATTTGCGGCCTCTGCATACAGCGCAATCGCCGCGTCGCGCACTTCGGCAGCCCGTGATTCACCCAGCAATTCAACGGCTTCCTGGTAGGAAATATTCTCGTCGTGATCACCCACTGCGGCTTTGGTTGAAGGCGTGAACAGCGGCTGCGGCAGCTTTTCGGCTTCGCGCAAGCCGGGCGGCAGACTGATGCCGCATACCGCGCCGGTCTTTTGATAATCCTTCCATCCGGATCCCACCAGATAGCCCCTCACGATCGCCTCGATTGGCAGTGGCTTGAGCTTTCTGGTGACAAAGGCGCGATTATGCACCTGTGCCTGTTCCTGCTCGCCGCTTACCACCGATTCAGGCGCAATGCCGGAGAGATGATTGGCAATCACATGCCGTAACTTTTCGAACCAAAAATTCGATAAAGCCGTGAGTACCTCGCCCTTGCCCGGAATCGGGTCAGGCAAAATCACATCGAACGCCGACAGCCGGTCGGTCTGTACGATCAATAGATGTTGCGCATCGACTTCGTACAGATCGCGCACCTTGCCACGGTGCAGCAATGGCAAACTGGTTAAATTAGATTCGTGCAATACAGACATAGTGATTCCTCGATGAGCGGAAAAAGTGAAATGTGAAAAGTTACGACAATACCGGCAATACGGTCTCGGCTATCATTACCGCCTGCTTTTTACGATATGCCGTCAATCGCTGTGCAAGTGCCGCGTCGTTCATGGCCAGCATGGCAATGGCGAACAGCCCGGCATTCGCCGCCCCCGCCTCGCCGATCGCAAAGGTCGCAACCGGTATGCCTTTGGGCATTTGCACGGTGGACAACAGCGAATCCATGCCTTTGAGATACTTGGACGGAATCGGGACGCCCAGCACCGGCAGCGTAGTCTTTCCAGCGATTACACCGGCCAGATGGGCAGCACCGCCCGCACCTGCGATAAAGCATTGCACACCCTGCGCGCTGACATCCACAATGTAATCGAACAGCAAATCGGGAGAGCGATGCGCTGAAATGACACGCGCATCATAAGCCACACCAAAATCTTTCAACTGCTGGGCAGCCTGACTCATGATCTCCCAGTCATTGCTGCTGCCCATGATAATGGAAACTAAAGGTTTACTCATGTGAATTCCTCAAATCGCAGACGCAGCAAGGCTCCATGCACGGGGGCTTTACAAAATAGCATCCCGCCGCAAGCAGCGGAGCATTCCCTGTCATTCCGAGCATGGCGATAACCAGCGACTTGACCGCTGTTTTTGAGCGGCCTAGTCGAATAGCTAATAGTTTTATCAGGTATCTTAAGATCCCCCACTTCCCCTTCGACAAGCTCAGGACAGGTTCGGGATGACAACAAACGCCGCAAGCAGCGGGGAATTTGACCCAGAGAAATTAAACGCCCTTGTGGTAACCCACCAGACGATCCACTTCATTTTTGGAACCCAGAATGACCGGTACGCGCTGATGCAGGCCGTTAGGCGTCAGTTCCATGATGCGCTCGCGCCCGGTTGAACTTACCCCGCCAGCCTGCTCGACGATGAACGACATCGGGTTAGCTTCGTACATCAGGCGCAGCTTGCCTGCCTTGGTTGGATCCTTGGTGTCGAACGGGTACATGAAGATACCGCCGCGAGTAAGGATGCGATGTACTTCGGCAACCATGGAAGCGACCCAGCGCATGTTGAAATTCTTCTCGCGACCGCCGTCCGTGCCCTGAATGCATTCTTCGACATAACGCTGCACAGGCTCTTCCCAGAATCTGCGATTGGACATATTGATGGCGAACTCCTGCGTATCGACAGGAATACGCATATCCGGATGAGTCAGGAAAAAGTCTCCCACATCGCGATCCAGCGTAAAACCGTTCACGCCGTTGCCGGTGGTGATGACCATCATGGTGTTCGGGCCGTACAATGCGTAACCTGCGCACACCTGTTTGGTACCGGGCTGCATGAAATCGGCCGCAGTCGGATTGGTCACGCCTTCAGGACAGCGCAGGATGGAGAAGATCGTACCTACGGAGATATTCACGTCGATGTTGGACGATCCATCCAGTGGGTCGAAGGTGATCAGGTATTTACCCTTGGGGTATTGTGCAGGAATAGGATAGATGTCATCCATTTCTTCCGAAGCCATGGCGGCCAGATGACCGCCCCACTCATTTGCCTTGATAAAGACCTCGTTGGTGATGATATCCAGCTTCTTTTGTGTCTCACCCTGCACGTTTTCACTGCCTGCGCTGCCCAGCACGCCGATCAGCGCGCCCTTGTTCACGTCATGAGCAATCTGCTTGCAGGCGGACACGATGTCGCTCAGCAAACCGGTGAATTCACCGCTGGCATTAGGTATATGGCGTTGTTCTTCAATGATATATTGAATCAGACTCTTGCTCATTTTTACTCCTCAAGTTTTAATGTGTATCGGTTTTTAATTTTTGGCCCGTGATTCTACCGCTTTTCCGCCTTGTTTTGCGTGCCTGTTTACTCAGCCAGCCATCATTTAGTCAGTGAAATGAACAGTTGCGGCAATTTTTAACTCCACCTTCTCTGATTTTTGTGTCGTAGAAAACCACCCGCACTCCCTACTTTGTTAACGATATAAAAAGTGCGGGTAGTTTTTAACTCCGCCTTCTTTAATCTTTGTGTCGTAGAAAGCTCCCCGCCCATTACTTGGTTAAAGAAATAAAAAGTGCGGGCGGCTTTTAACTCCGCCTTCTCCGAGTTTTGTGTCGTTGAAAATTGCCAGCCATCATTTAGTTAACGATATGAACAGGGCTGGCAATTTTTCCGGGAGCTGGGCCACGTTATCGATAATGGTGTATTGCTTGCCGAAAATATCCTTCACGTATTCATCCGCCTTTGGGTCAAGATTGATGCAGTAGGCATAAATACCCTGAGTGTCCAGCTCCTTGACTGCCTGCCTGGCATCTTCGATCAGGATGCGCCCGTCCTTGCTGTCGATATCCGCAGGTTCACCATCGGTCAGAATCAGCATCAGCTTCTTGTCGGCCTGCTGTTTGTCCAGATAATGCGCGGCATGTCGCATCGCCGCCCCCATGCGCGTGGAATAACTGGCTTCCATGGCGGCCAGCCTGCCCTTCACCTCGTCGTCCCATTTTTCGCTGTATCCCTTGATGTGCATGTAACGCACATCGTGGCGCGTATTGGAATGAAAGCCCGCGATGGCGAACGGATCGCCCAGTTGCTGCACCGCCCAGGCCAGCAAGGATACCGCTTCCTGACTGAGCTCCAGTATCGTCTGCTCGCTGCCGGCTGCCTTTTCGTTCAGCGATTCGGACAAATCCAGCAGCACCATCACGGCGATGCTGCGCCCGTCATTGCGGTGGCTCATGTTGATGCGCGGATCGGGCGCAGAACCGCCCTTGTAATCGATCAGCGAACGCAGCGCCACATCCAGATCCAGTTCGCTGCCTTCTTCCTGATAACGAATGCGCACTTTATCCTGCGGTTTCAACAGGTCGAGCAGCTTCTTCAGGCGTTTGGCCAGCGCCGCATGCTTGGCAAGCAACTTGTCTATGTCCGCTGCATTGCCGCTCGGATGCAGGCCTTCATAGACGCTGACCCAGTCCGGGCGATAGCTCTGGCTGTTGTAATCCCATTCGTGATAATGGCGCGGCGGCAAACCCCTGATTTCCTCATCGGCAGCCCTTTGGCGATGCTCTTCGAACGCCTCTTCGTCGTCGCTCTGTTCGTAATATTTCCACAGGTGGCGGTTATCGTCGCGATAATCGATCTCGGTATCCTTGAAGTGCGTCTTTGCCAGCTGATCACTCTGTACGCGCGTCTTCGCCACAAATGAAATCGCAAGCTCAGCCATTTGCTGAGTACCTGCATTCCCCTGCTGCATCAACTCGTGAAAGCGCCGTGTAAATTCCACGATATGCTCGTTTTTGTACGGATGATGCGGATCGAGCAGGGCACGCGACAACATGGCCAAACGATGGCGGACACAGGACTCCTTCTCAACGTCACAGACATGCTCATCCGGCACCGGGTGCAGCCCCGTGAATATCCTGCGCAATCCCGGATATTCCTGCATCGCCAGATACTCCACACGACTGTCCTCCAGAAACTCCACCGCCATGCGCTGGAACGGGCTGAAGTTATCGGCAAAAATAGCCGTACTCCAGCGCCGGTGAGCTACGATATGCGCCAGCACCGCGCGATACCGGTCTATGCCTGCGACTCGCAGTTGCTCGTCTCCCTCACTTGCAGTGCGCGTTCCGACTGGCAGGCCGGAACCGCTCGACGGGTGCAGAGCATGCTCTGCGAATTCCCCGTTTCGCCCCCCTGCCCCTCTCCCGGAGGACGAGGGTACTATAAAATCGCTGTAGACATCCGGCACGCGTATGCCCAGTTTGTCGTAATAGGGAACCGGCTTGCGCAGCTCATCATACAGGGTAGAGTAAGGGATCAGCTGTTCCTCGTCCTGCCACAAGCCGCGCAAATACATGTCAAGCTTACGTTCATTGTCCATCAGCAGGGTGCCATGCCGCTCGCGCTGCAACACCGCACGAGAGTCAGCCGATTGCAGACTGAAATAATCGATCTGCCGTTCCGGATGATCGTTGTAAAAGCGTACCCCGTAATCCAGCCATTTCTTCAAGCCAGCCAGTGACAATTGCCCCAGCAGTACGTTAATCTGCTTGAACAGTGACGGCAATCCCGGGCTTGCGAAAGTCTGATGGATGCCATGTATCGAACCTGTGGTGCTCTCCATGAAATCCACGATCAGATTCAGATACTCCTGCATCTGCGGCTTGGTGGGCAATCTGCGCGCAACGCTGGGCAAGGACTGCAGAAACGGGACGATCGCCTTACCGTTCGGCGATTTGTACATCCTGCGTATGCATTCAGCGATAGCAGGCAGTGCATCTTCACCCAGGATCTTCGCGACGCCGGGCCATTCCTCCAGAAAAATCAGGATAGACTCCGCACCGCGCCCCATCTTGCCTAAAAAACCCGCATACTCAATGTAGGCGGCAATTCCCTGCTCTGTCAGGTTTGCCAATGCAAACCGCATACAATCAGAAAATACCTCGGCCACGCGCGGAAAGCCGCAGCCCAGCTGCTGCCAATAGACTTCCAGATCCTCAGGTATGGTTTTCATCGCGGCACTTTATCCAGTTAACGTCATTCCCGCAAAAGCGGGAATCCAGTTCAATAAGCATCCCCCGGCTTGCCGGGACAAATCAGGCAAATACCGCATCGATCGCATGATCCAGCGTATCGCGTATGTCCGCATCGTCCGTGATCGGGCGCACCAACGCCATACGACAAGCGTCTTTTGCGTCTACACCGCCTTTAATCAGGGTGGCTGCATACACCAGCAAACGCGTCGAGATGCCTTCATCCAGACCGTGCCCTTTCAGATTGCGCGCCGCAATGCCGATTTTGACCAGCTTGGCACACAGTTCAGCGTCCATTCCGGTTTCCTTGCTCAAAATTTCAGTTTCGAGTTTGGCTGTCGGATAATCGAAATCGAATGCCGTAAAACGTTGCTTGGTCGACTGTTTCAAGTCCTTGAGCAAATTCTGATAGCCGGGATTATAGGAAATCACCAGCTGAAAATCTGGGTGTGCAGACAATAACTCGCCTTTTTTATCCAGCGGCAAGGTGCGCCTGTGATCGGTCAGCGGATGGATCACCACCGTGGTGTCCTGACGCGCTTCGACGATTTCATCCAGATAGCAGATCGCGCCTATACGCGCAGCGGTGGTCAGCGGACCGTCCAGCCAGCGCGTGCCATTGGCATCGAGCAAATAACGCCCGACCAGATCGCTTGCCGTCATATCCTCGTTACAGGCCACGGTGATCAGCGGCTTGTTCAGCTTCCACGCCATATATTCGACAAAACGCGATTTGCCGCAGCCCGTCGGCCCTTTCACCATCACCGGCAAACGCGCGGCATAAGCCGCTTCGTACAAGGCGACTTCTTTGCCCTGCGCCTGATAGAACGGTTCCTGGTGTATCTTGTATTGATCTATATTGCTCATTTCATCTCCAATACTTACTGCGCATCCGTGCAGTCTAGCGGTTTTTGATTCTGGAAAAAAACGCCCCCAGCTAGTGGGGGCGCGTTTTCACCAAGCAGAACTGATTCGGCTTACTTGTGTACGCCCAGCTTCTCGCGCCAGCCTGGATACAGCTTGTCCGCATCGCCCGGGAAGGATTCGAATGCACGAGCAAATTCCTTGTGCTCTTTCGCAAATTCGATCGGATCGGCACCCGCTTTCCAGCATTCAAACGACTGGCGCAAGGAAATTGCGCCGGCTGCCGGTGAGTCGATATGACCGTAAGAACCGCCGCCGGAAGTGTTGATCACGTTACCGTGGCCCAGATTTTCAAAGAAGCCTGGCAGACGCAGCGCATTCATACCGCCGGAAATGATAGGCGTGGTTGGCTTCATGCCGTGCCATTCCTGGTGATAGTAAGGACCATCCGCGGAGTCACGTTCGATCATGTACGCGATATTGCGGTCATCCCTGCCGCCTTCCATCTTGCCGTAGCCCATGGTACCCACGTGGATACCGGAAGCACCCTGCAGGCGGGACAGCTTGCCCAGTACAAACGCGGTATAGCCGCGAACTGCCGATGGCGAAGTGATCGCACCGTGACCGGCACGATGGTAGTGCAGGTACTGATTAGGATACTGACGACGTGCAGTGGTGATCATGCCCGGACCGCCGACATAACCGTCAACCAGGAAGGCAACCTTGTTTGCATCCGGTCCGAAAGTTTCCAGGATATAGTCGGCACGAGCCAGCATTTCGTAGTGATCGTCAGCCGTGATGTTGGCCGAGAACAGCTTGGCCTGACCGGTTTCATCCATGGCACGCTTCATCGCATCGTATACCAGCGGGATGACTTTTTTCATCGGACAGAAGGTCTGATTGCCCTGCGGCTCATCGTTCTTGATGAAGTCACCACCCAGCCAGAACTGATAGGCTGCTTTAGCAAACGGCTCAGGACGCAGACCCAGCTTGGGCTTGATGATGGTGCCGGCGATGTAACCGCCGTTGACGCGTGGACGTCCCAGAATGTCCCACATGTCGGTAATGTCCTTGGATGGGCCGTCGAACAGACGCAACATGGACCACGGCACATAGAAATCCTGCATCTGCAGATGTTTCACGTCACCCATGCCCTGGTTATTGCCAACCGCCAGCGTCAGGAAAGACACGATCATCGCGCGACCGTCGATCACGTTGCGATCAAACAACTCGTTCGGGTAGGCTACCTTCATGATGCCTTTGGCCTCATCGATGAAGTACACCAGCGCGTCCACGCCCTTGGTGAAATCGTCGGTGGTGGAAACTTCAACGTTGGTACCAGTGGAAGATTCGGCTGCAACGTGCGCCGCCACTTCCAGATAACCGTAACCGGTGGCCGGCTGCATGTGGTAGGCAACCAAAATGTGCCTGTCACCCTTGATCAGATCTTCTTCTTTCAGTGTCAGATCTGCATAACGATTCGATTGATCCATAACTTAACTCTCCTGAGTGTAAACGATAATTTTCTTTAACTGCAGCGACTTCGTGCAACGGGAGTCACTATAAGCCGCCAGTCCCATAAATGATAATCAATTGTTTTTATCAAAATCATAATAAATGCTTATGGTTATAATGATAGTATTTTAAACCTTAACGGCCAGCTCATGCTTCACTTTACGTTACGTCAGTTGCAGGTGTTCGAGAAAGTGGCCAGCCACTTGAACTACTCGCGTGCCGCGAAAGAGCTATATCTCTCGCAGCCGGCAGTGTCCATGCAAATCAAACAACTGGAAGGGCATATCGGCCTGCCGCTGTTCGAGCAGATGGGCAAGAAAATTTATCTTACCGAAGCCGGGCGCGAACTGTTTCCCTATGCTCGCAATATCGCACAACAACTGCTTGAGATGGAGTCGGTATTCAACGGGATGAAAGGCCTGGGACAGGGTCGGCTGACTTTATCGGTTGTCAACACCGCCAACTATTTCACCCCGCAATTGCTGGCAAAATTCTGCCAGCTGCACCCCAACATCAACGTGATCCTGCAGGTCGCCAACCGGGACGCCGTTCTCAAACAACTGTCTGACAACAGCACCGATCTGGCTATCCTGGGTCAACCGCCCGACGGGCTGGATCTGGATTTTCAATCCTTTCTGGACAATCCACTGGTGGTGATCGCCGCACCCGAACATCCTCTGGCCACCCTGCAGCACATACAGTTTGCACGGCTCGCGGAGGAAACCTTTCTATCCCGCGAGCAGGGATCAGGAACGCGCAGCGCGATGGAACGGGTGTTTGCACAACACGGTGTAAAGCCGCACATCAGCATGGCAATGGAAACCAACGAAGCCATCAAACAGGCGGTGCGGGCGGGGATGGGACTGGGCATTTTATCGCTGCATAGCCTGGAACTGGAGCTTGAAACCGGCCGTCTGGTGACGCTGGATGTCGAAAACTTCCCCTTGATACGCCACTGGTTCATCGCGCACCGCCGCAACAAACGACTGTCCAGCGCCGCGCTGGCTTTTAAAAAATTTCTGCTGACCGAAGTGGTAAAGGAGCTGTGAAGGGTGTTTTTGCAGCATCTCAACCTACTGTTATGACACAGCAATATCGTTCGTCTGCAAAATCCCGCCGCCCGTCCGAATTGACCCGCCTCCAGTCGGTTTGAAGTAGCGGCACTCAGCGGCTCATCATAATATGCACCGCAATAAGGAGAATGAAATGAAAATGCAAAAGGGATTTACCCTGATTGAAATCATGATTGTGGTTGCAATCGTCGCCATCCTTGCGAAAATTGCCATACCCGCATACACCTCTTACCTGGTGAGGGGAAAACTGGTCGATGCGCAGTCTGCACTTACCTCCGGCAGAGTCGCGATGGAACAGTACTATCAGGATAATCGTACCTATGTAAATGGCACCTGCCCTGCCTCGACCACCTATTTCTCCTATACCTGTACAACTTCCGCAACCACCTATACCATCACCGCCGACAATATCGCCGGTGTGGGGCTCGGCGCTGCAAGCAGTTATGAGTACAACATCGATCAAAGCAATACCAAGAGCACCACCGCATTTCCCGGCGGACAGACCAGCACTACTACATGGATCAGCAAGTGATGAAAAACCGGCTCTTCATGCAGCGCGGGGTGACTATGATGGAAATCATGGTTACCGTCGCGATCGTTGCGATCGTGATGGCCGTCGGCATACCCAGCCTGTCAAGCTGGGTGCAAAACAACCAGGTGAAATCAACCGCCCAATCCCTGCTGGCCGGGCTGCAACTGGCGCGTGGCACGGCAGTCAGCCAGAACACGCAGGCGCAGTTCACCCTGACGGGGACTTCTGCGGGCTCGGCTGATTGGCAGGTTATTACGTCCTCTTCCAGCGGCTCGCTGACTTCCGGCACCACAACAATCCAGACCGTCCCGTCAGCGGAGATGGGCGCCAATGCGGTTGTCGGGATAAGCAATTCAACTTGGAGTAGCAGTTGCTGCGCCACGGCGATTGCGGCCGGGACAGGGATGGGCAGCAGTCCCAGCGTGGTTTTCGATGCATTTGGCAGGATGGTCACCGCTTCTTCGACGATTACACGGATCGATGTGACCAGCACAACAGATGCAAGCAGCTCTGCAAACGAAGCGGCCTACCGCCGGCGAGTGATCCTGATTTCACCCTCCGGCACCGCAATACTGTGCAGGCCGTCGCTGCCGTCGACAAACCCGCAAGGATGCCCGTGAGGAAAACAGGATGAACAGCATATACCGTCAACAAGGTTCCATATTGCTCGAAGCGCTCATTGCATTTCTGATTTTTGCGATGGGCATACTCGGCGTGATCGGCTTGCAGGCAACCGCCATCAGCAACACGCTGGATGCGCGTTACCGTACCGATGCGGCATTCCTGGCCAACCAGATCATTGCACAGATGTGGATCGATCCTGATACAACCACGAGTCCAGCCAGTATTAAAGCTACATATGCCTGCGCGCCCTGCACTACCGCCAGCTACGCAAACAACAACAACTGGATTACGCAAATCCAGTCGGGATTTTTGCCCGGCGTAACCGATACGGCGAATCAACCCAGCATTGCCATCAGCGGCAAAAAAGTGACGGTAACCGTCAATTGGGCGTCCCCGCAAAACGGGGCGGTCGCGCACAATTATGTGACTGAAACGCAAATCCAATTTAACTAGCCATGAAACCGATAATGAAAATCTCAATATCCAGTGCGCAGCGTGGCGTAACGCTCATCGAGCTGATGATAGGTCTGGCGTTAGGCCTGATTGCCTCTCTGGCGATTTTTTCGACCATCTCCAGCTTCGAAGCGCAGCGCCGCACCACGGCCAGCGGCATGGACATGCAGCAGAACGGCCTGATGGCGCTGTATTCCATCGATCAGGACATACGCATGGCAGGCTACGGTCTGATTGCTACCAGCACAACCCCCGCCAGCATGCCCTGCAGCAAAATCAACGCCTACGGCACTAACAGCGTATGGAACAGTGCACCGGTCGTCATTGCGAACAACGCCAGCGCGGGAAATGACATCATCACCGTCAACCGGCTCAATTCGGACACCGGCGGTATCGTCACCGGAGGCAAGGCTGCCGGCGTGTCTGCCAATATGAATTCCGGCGACACATCGATCAGTGTGGATACCAGCGAGGCGTTGCATACAAATGACTTCATACTCGTATCGCAAGCCAATTTGGATTGCTCTTTGTTCAAGGTCACAGCCAATCCCTCCAGCACCATCGGGGCCAGCGGCGTGGACATTGTAAATGTCGCCAATGCAATTGGCGATACGACGCAAACGCCAACTTTTCCGGCTTCGGGTTATTCGGCTGGAAGCGCCGTTATTGCCGACCTGGGACCGGCAAGTTCAGCATCAGCGGCAAATACCTTCGGATCGACTAATCCTGCGACCACCCCGACCTTCGCCACGACGAAGTACCAGATCAACACCAATCTGGATCTGATTCGTACGGAAGACAACGGGACAATCTGGAACACGGTAGCGAGCAACATCGTCGCCATCGCCGCACAATACGGGGTGGCCAATGCAGGCAGCCCGACGGTCAATTGCTGGACCGATGCCACCGGCACTGCCTGTTCAGGCACCAACTGGGCCAACCCGCCGCCGGCGGACGTCAAGCGCATCAAGGCCATCCAGGTCGCCATCGTCGCAAGGAGCAGCCAACCTGCCGGCAGTTGCACCGCAAGTGCTCAGCCGACCACATGGGCGGGAATCACGGCCAATCTGAGCGGCATCGCCAACTGGGGCTGGGGCGGCTGCTACCGCTACAAGGTCTATCAGACCATCATCCCGATACGCAACGTGATCTGGGGGAATCTGTGATGAACTATCGCAACAGGCAGCAAGGGGTAGTACTGGTGATCGCGCTGATCGCGCTGGTTGCCATCTCGCTGGCAGGCGTCGCACTGATGCGCACCGTGGATACCGGCAACGTGGTTGCGGGCAATATCGCTTTCAACGAAGCCGCGAATCAGATGACCGATGTCGGTGCGGAGAGCGCGTATGTGGTTATCGATAGCAACAGCGTGGCGGGCAACCCAGGTCATAACTGTCAGGCTGTGCCACCTTGCCCCGCTTACTATTACCCGAATTATGCGCCGTTGGATCCGGTGTCCAAGCTGCCCACCAGCCCTTCGACGACATGGAGCCCTCTGACGGAAGTATTGTTGCCCGGCGAAACTACGGGAAACGGCAGTTATCACGTGCAATACCTGATTGAGAGGATGTGTCAAGGCACAGGGGTGAGCGGCGCGTATTCAACGACCGTATACGATCCGTTAAACCGCGCGACATTTGCAGCTTGCAATGCAGTACCCGCATATAGCCAAACAACTGGCTTACCGATAAGTGGAATAGGGAAGCTCTATTTCAGAATTACCGTTCAGGTGACCGGGCCGAAAAATACGCGCAGTCTGGCTCAGTTTTTTTACGGCATACAGGATGACGTTTATTAAGCGTAAGCGGAACGGGAGGAACCCTCTATGACTTGAAATGTTTTTCGCAGGGATATTTCCCAGTGGGCAATAACTCGCAAACGCTGCCAGCAGGGATGATGCCCAGTGGGCATCAACTCGCAAACGCTTCAGGCAGGGATGATGCCCTGTGGGCATCAACTCGCAAAACGCTAGCTGCTTTAATCTTGTTTCACGCATCTGCTTCTATTACTTAACGACTCTAAAAGGAAAACATCATGAAAACTCAACCTGCAAAACTCCTAATGGCTTTGCTGCTCTGCACGGGTAGCATGGCTTTTGTATCGACAGCGGTACTGGCCGATGACTCCAAGGACTCCAAGGATTCCAAGGATTCCAAGGACTCGTCCGGCAGTTCGAGCAGCCAGCGCTGTACCGATCAGCTGATTACCGCCTGCGGCCTGAAACTTGTTACAACCAGCTGTACCGGCAGCACCGTTCCAACTAGCGACCGCGGGCACGAAAACGAGAGCGACGACAGCGACCACGATTCGAAGGACAAGGACAGCAATGGCAAGAATGACCGCGACGATAATGACGATTTCCATAAAGACCATATGGATCGTTCTCAAGGCGCTCACAAGGAAGGCGACGGCAAAATTTCGATCTGCCATCGTATGGGCGGCGCCGAAGTTTCCCTGACTGTCGCCAACGACGGATGGGCGAGCGGGCATTCCAAACATCTCCTGGATACGGTGGGCCGCTGCGCTGATTTCGATACCGAATACGGTGATAGCACTAAAAAAGATAGTGACGGCAAGATTTCTTTGTCCGATGCAGGCTACAGCATGCACCTGACACCCAATCAAATCGCCTGTCTGAAGGGTTCTTCCACCTCTACATTTACCATCAATGGCGTATCCTATCCAGGTGCCGGGCTTAACACTTCCGGCTCTACCGTCAGACCTCAAGTGTATGGCGCAGGCGGCTCAGGTAGCAGCAGCGGTTCAAGCAGCTCCGGGAGCAGCAGTTCCGGAACATCGAGCAGCTCAGGTAATTCAAGCAGCTCAGGGAGCAGCAGCGGTTCAAGCAGTTCCGGTAGCAGCAGCGGTTCAAGCAGCAGCTCAGGCAGCAGTTCAGGTACATCGAGCACATCAACCCGTGGCGGCTCAAGAACTCTGCACTAAGGAAACACTGAATAAATCACCCGTTCGCCCTGAGCTTGTCGAAGGGTGTGGCATAACAAATTGATTGTTATGTATTTAATCCGATCATGGTTCGACAGGCTCACCACGAACGGATTAAATCAGCGGTTCCCTAATACTGTCTGTTTTTGATTTGACAACAGGGCGGAGAAATCCGCTCTGTTGCATTCGTACATTAAAAATTGTTACCCGCCGTTCACAACGGGATTCAAATTTTTTGCTGTTCCGCTGCCCGGTAGACCAGATGGCGCACCAGCGGCAGATGCCGTATCCAGCGTAACACTCCGTGCTCTTCCATCCACAAGGCATAGCTCACATAAACCGGGTCACTAGACAAATGCCATTCCTCCGTCTTCGCGCGCAGCAGGTAAATTCCATTCAAGCCCAGCAGCAGCAAACAATGTCGCAAGGTTTCGTCCGGTGTGCCTTGTGGCATAAAGGGTATTGATATCATCCACCATGAAAAATTCTTGGCCAGATAGGCCGGGTGCTTGGTCCATCGATAGGGGCCATTAGTGATGATTCCGCGATGTGTCAGATTCGAGAAGCGTGCGCCAAAGCTCACCGTCGCCCAGGCGTAAACCGCTGTCAATGCCAAAATGATGCCTCCCCAGATGCCATAGAGTATCGGAGTGTTCCACAGCCATTGCCCCCACTGATACCCTGTTTCATAGGAAAAGTACTGGCGACCGATCAATGAAAAGAATGGCTCATAACACAGCAGGGCCACCATCCAGCCCAGCATGGTGGGTTCTGCGGAACGCAAATGTGTATCGATCAGACGCAGCGACATCAGATAGCCCATCGCCACCAGTCCGATATCAATGAAGTAAAAGAAACGCTGCATGAAGTCGAACCAGTGTTGAAAGTCGCCAAGCTGGGAAAAATCATAGGCGATAAAGTCATTCAGGTCATTGCACATGTAGGTAAACATGAGCGGCAGAAAAAAACCCTTGATGAGCCACCCCAACAGATGCTGAGCAATCACCTGCACATCGTGCTCACCCCGCGTAACCAGTTTGCCCGTCTGCCAGTAGCCGTCAAACGGATTGGGCATATGGCGGTCTACCAGATAAAAATACGGAAGCGCAAGCAACAGCCAGAATGGCAGCACGTCGCGCAGCATGCCGAAATAGCGGTCATAAAACTCGCCGTGGTATTCGGGCAGTAGCCAATATAAAAATGCAACGAACCCGAGACTTCCCAGCAGTCCCGCCAGCTTGATAAAACTGCGACGCCAGGATGGATCGTCATAGTCAGGATCAATGCCGCTGGAAGGGCGTAAATACACCTTTTGCCAGATCAGATCGACAAGTAAGATCGCACCGCCTGTCATGCCCATCACAAACAAGGAAGATGACACTATATTTTCGCCAAAGGGCCTTGCGATGCGAATGATCGTGATTGCCAGCAGGAAGGCCAACAACCCGCTAGCGGCAACTGCACCGTGGGTTGCAGATCCAGGTCGTTCCATAGAACGAATACCTTTCATTGATGAACTTTCACCATTTTGCCTGTGATTTGTTCAGTTCAAATTGCGCTATCGCGTCATCCGGGTTGAGCTTGAGCAGTTCAAAATAGACTGCAATCGCTTCATCTTGCCTCCCCATCTCTTGCAGAATTTTCGCTTTCATTATGTAGGCATCGGTGTCCAGCCGTTTTTTTAGCAACTCATCCAGCAGCGCCAGAGCCACGTTTTGCTTGCCCAATTTCAGGTTGACTCTGGCCAGACGATATGTCACGTCCATATCCGCAGGGTTTTGTTCGCCCGCGCGTTTATAGTTTGCCAGCGCGTCTTCCAGTCGCCCGATGTATTCCTGACAGGCTGCGATATTGAACAGGGTGTCCTTGTGTTTTGGATCGAGTTGCAAGGCACGCTGATATTCCGCCAGCGCATCTTCATAGCGATGGCGCAGACGGTACTGATCGCCTAACTCATGATGTGCTTCGGCATCTTTCACCTCTGTTGCTATGTTCTGGTAGTTGGCCAGTATCGCATCATCCACGCGCGTATCGAGATCTCTGACATAAATGCGCCCCAACTGCTCGAATCTGTCCGTTAATGTCGATTTTTTAAGCGCCATTCTCAAATGCGCGATGTGGTCCACCGGATCGTATTTCATGGCGGGTTCGACCGATCCGGCTACATCGTCCAGACTGAAGGTGGCATATAACTGCCGCTGAAACTCACTGAAGTTCTTCTGTTTCAGGCTGGCAATCTCGAATTCAAGCACCGGACGATCTATCGTGTTGATCGGCGCGCTATACCACGGCTTACCCGTCAACACATCGGATGTCATCACGTTATAGCCCAACTGACGAGGGATAATCCTGTTTTGCAGCAGGTTGGTTTTTAAGGCGACTGCCTTGTCCAGCAGATCCGGATGCTGTAATTTCACCGGATCGTCGGACGCCAGCAGCAGGTAATAACCCGATTTGATGAATACAAATGAACAATGCTTGAAGCGTTGCCTGACGGTGTTGACAACGATGCGTGCACCCTCGCTGCCGATACGCGTATCCATCCAGGTAACGTATACACCATCCGGGCGCAGGCGTCGTTTAATTTTATCGAAAAAATCAAGCGTATAAAGCTTGGAGGAACTGAAATACAGCGGAGTGGTGACCGTATTCAGAATCAGATCATACGTATCCGGAACCGACTGGATGTAATGGATTGCATCGTCCACCACGATATTGACTTTATGATTATGCTCGATGTCGAAATTCCACTGCTTCATGCGAAACTGGTTGTCGCGCACCACCGGATTGATTTCGACTACGTCGGTATGATCGAACAACATACCCACCACCGAAGCGGTAGCGCCGCTGCCCAGTCCCAACACCAGTGCATCCTTTGTTTTCGGTGTGAGCATCGAACTGATTGCGCCGACGACTTTCTCGGACGGGTTATTCATCGGAATACTGATGTAACCGTTTATGAAGAAGTAAGGCTGTCCGCCCGACCAGTTGATTGAAAACACATCCTGGTAACCCTTGAATTTTTCCGGAAAATTGAAGGACTTCCTGTCATCGGTCATTTGCTTTGCTGAATGAAACGAGGTATAGCTAAGGTATAACAAGTCCTCGTCCCACTTCCAGTGCTGCACGCCTGCGGTCATCATCAAAATCAGCGTGGCGAACATCGGCAACCCCATATTGCGCCATCTGTTTATGCTATCCCACTTGTAGCACACCAGCGATGCGGTGACCAGTGCGGAAATGACCAGCAACTGCACACCATAATCGAGAAACTGATGCAAGACCAGCGCCATCAGCAGAAAGCCGGCTACGTTAGCCAGCGAGCTGATGTAGAGCAAGCCCCCGGATTCTTTTGCAACCTCGCGGCGCAAGTTGAGCAGGGCAGGTATGGTCGCGCCAAACGTGATCGCAGGAAGGCCCATCAGCGCAAACAATACACCCCCTTTCAGAAACACAATTGCGCTGCCGTGCTCCACTGCTTTGTCATACAAATCGGCGTAAAAATACAGTAGATCGCGGTACAGGACGAGCAACAGCAAAAGGCCGATGACATTGAGCAACAGTAATCTGGCGTAGGCGATATTGAGGCGTTTTACCAGAAATGAGCCGAATGCGATGCCAAACAGAATGATAGCCAGAACCAGCGCAAACGATTCGCGGAACGGGCCGAACATCAGTTCGGAAATTTTCACCATAAACAGTTGAAATATTGCCGAGGCAATGCTGACCAGCACCAGCGAAATGATATGATTGCGCGGTAGCTTGACATCGGCCTCTGCCCGTGGCGGCATAGCGGCAATCGGCCTCCCTGCAAACAACAACAGACTGGCTGCCAGCAAATTGGTCAGCCCGAATAGCATGACTGTGCCGGTAATACCGAATTGCCTTATCAGCCAGAATTCGATCAGCAAGGCCGTCGCCGCTGCACCCAGGTTATAAATTGAGTACACCCTGGAAAACACCGGGCCTTCATTCATGCGCCCCAGATAGGCCGCAAACAGCGGCACGCTGCAACCGATCAGCAGTGCCGGAATCAGCAGCAACAGCGAGCTGAGCAGAATCGGGCCTGCCAGACTAGGCAAAAAGCTCATGCCGTTGTAAAGCAGATGTTCTATGGCATTTCTTGACAGGACAAAACCGATGCCGTAAATGCCTATAATCGCTTCGATTGCCCACAGCCAGCGCCATAATCTGTGTGCAGAACGGGCGCCCAAGCCGATTCCCAACAGAAAGGTAATCAGTACTGCCGCAGATACCGCAAACTGGTCGCCGAATATGCCACCCAGAATTCGTCCATACAGTATCTCGTAGGAAATGCCGCTCAGCCCGGACAGCAATAATACCAAAGTTAACATTAGTTTACGGCTCATGGATTATTTCCCGTACAAGGGCTGCTGACTTGAATACAGGTTGCTTTCAACCTGGCGGACTTATGCAAAAATAATACAATTACTGCAACTTTGGAACTCTATTTGGTAAAAATAAACCCGGTTTTTTAGTCTGCGACTCAATTCACTGCCCGCTCGATATCTTCCATTTCAGTAAATACGGGAGCTTATAGCTCCCGTATTGATCGACACTTTGCGCCAAAGCTTAGACACTTTTTTGAATTACCCGAACTAATGCCCGACCTGCTTACGTATCTGCTCAATGACACGCAATTGTGCAATCGCTTGCAGCAATTCGGATTCTGCCTGCGCGTAATCAAAATCAGAAGTACGATTCTTCAACGCTTCCTCTGCTGCACGTTTGGCTTCCAGGGAACGCGCTTCATCCAGATCCTTGCTGCGAATAGCGGTGTCTGACAGGATGGTTACCAGGTTAGGCTGTACTTCGAGCATACCGCCGGATACGTAGATCAACTCATCGAGCGGCTGATCCGGACGCCTGATACGTACGGACCCGGGCTTGATGCGAGTCAGCAAGGGAGCGTGCCTGGGATAAATACCCAGTTCTCCCATGATTCCCGGCACAACGACCATCTCGGCCAGACCGGAAAATAACAGCTCTTCCGCACTTACAACGTCGACATGTACTGTCATTGCCATGATGTCACCTTTATTGAAGTGTCTTGGCTTTTTCGACTGCTTCTTCTATGCCGCCAACCATATAGAATGCCTGTTCCGGCAAGTGATCGTATTCACCGTCGACGATACCCTTGAAGCCCTTGATTGTTTCCTTCAGCGTTACATACTTGCCTGGGCTGCCGGTAAATACTTCTGCCACATGGAACGGTTGTGACAGGAAGCGCTGAATCTTACGCGCGCGTGCCACAGCCAGCTTGTCTTCCGGTGCCAGTTCGTCCATACCCAGAATGGCGATGATGTCGCGCAATTCCTTGTAACGCTGCAAATTCTGCTGCACACGGCGAGCAACACTATAATGCTCTTCGCCAACCACCAATGGATCAAGCTGACGTGAAGAGGAATCAAGCGGATCAACGGCCGGGTAAATACCCAGGGATGCGATATCACGGGACAGCACAACCGTCGAATCCAGATGCAGGAAGGTGGTAGCAGGAGCCGGATCGGTCAAGTCATCCGCTGGAACATAGACAGCCTGAACTGAGGTGATCGAGCCCACCTTGGTTGAGGTGATACGCTCTTGCAGGCGGCCCATTTCTTCAGCCAGTGTAGGTTGATAACCCACAGCGGAAGGCATACGACCCAACAATGCGGATACTTCGGTACCGGCCAGGGTATAGCGGTAAATATTATCCACGAAGAACAGAATGTCGCGGCCTTCATCGCGGAATTTTTCAGCCATGGTCAGACCGGTCAACGCTACGCGCAGACGATTGCCTGGCGGCTCGTTCATCTGACCGAACACCATGGATACTTTGTCCAGTACGTTGGAGTCTTTCATTTCGTGGTAGAAGTCGTTACCCTCACGAGTACGCTCACCGACACCTGCGAACACCGACAAACCGCTGTGTTGCTTGGCGATGTTGTTGATCAGCTCCATCATGTTGACGGTTTTGCCCACGCCCGCACCACCGAACAGACCGACTTTACCACCCTTGGCAAACGGGCAAACCAGGTCAATCACCTTGATGCCGGTTTCCAGCAGATCAACTGAAGGAGACAGCTCATCAAACCTCGGCGCCTTCTGATGTATCGGACGGCGTTCTTCGCAGGGAATTTCACCGGCATCGTCGATAGGTCGACCCAGCACATCCATGATGCGACCCAGCGTACCCGCACCGACTGGAACAGAAATCGGGCTATTGGTATTGACAACCGCCATGCCGCGCTGAAGGCCATCCGAAGAACCCATCGCAATCGTACGAACCACGCCGTCACCTAATTGCTGCTGAACCTCGAATGTCAAACCCGCTTCGGCAATCGATCCCGCTGCTGCTTGCAGCGTCAGCGCGTCGTATACTTTAGGCATATGGTCGCGCGGAAATTCAATATCTACCACCGCACCAATACACTGAACAATCTTTCCTTGAGTCATTTGGATTTCCCCGTCTAAATTAATTTTGTGTTATCGCTGTATCAATGACACAGACTGACAATTAGCCTACCGCCGCCGCTCCGCTGCAAATCTCGGATATCTCGCGTGTAATAGCCGCCTGGCGCGCCTTGTTATAAATCAGCTTGAGATCAGCGATGACGCTCTTGGCATTATCAGACGCAGCTTTCATCGCAACCATGCGCGAACTTTGTTCGGATGCCATATTCTCGACAACACCCTGATATACAAGCGACTCCACATAGCGCATCAGCAGGTCGTCAATTACAACCTTGGCATCCGGCTCATATATGTAATCCCAACTGGCATGACGGTCGCCCATTTGTTCACCTGTCAAAGGCAGCAATTGTTCGACGCAAGGCTCCTGTTTCATGGTGTTTACAAAATGATTGTAGCAAATGTGAATCGCATCGATTTCACCGGACA
The DNA here is from genome assembly GCA_021783855.1 of Pseudomonadota bacterium. The sequence goes on along the minus strand of JAJXTL010000009.1, from coordinate 11,359 downwards.
CATAGGCATCCAGCATGATCTTGACCGCACCAATCAGGCTTTCATGGTGAGGCGCATCACCCAGACCAACTAGATGGGACTTGACTTCAGCACCGAAGCGATTCATGAAACCCAGCCCCTTGTTGCCAATCGCGCAGACTGCAACCGCCTTGCCTTCAGAATCCCAGGCCTTCATTTTATTGACTGCCAATCGAAGCAGATTGCTGTTCAAACCACCGCACAAGCCTTTGTCCGATGTAATTAATATCACACCTACTTTTTTGATGACCTCACGTTTTACTAAAAATGCGTGCTTATACTCTGAGCTGGCATTCGACAGATGCGCCGCCACTGCACGGATTTTTTCAGCATAAGGCCGAGCTGCGCGCATGCGCTCCTGAGCGCGACGCATCTTGGCAGCGGCGACCATTTCCATGGCGCGAGTTATCTTGCGTGTATTTTCTACACTCTTGATTTTCGAGCGGATTTCTTTACTGCCAGCCATTTCTCACTCCACCTTATAACCTGCCGCTTGGCAACCGATTATGGTTGCTTAACGGAATGGTTGTTTTATCATAACCAAGCACTTCGCAACCGTTTTTTGGTTGCTTAGTGGGATGGCTAGTCGTTACATCAGTAAACTGCAGTTACTTTGAATTCCTCAATTGCAGCGGACAACAGCTTTTCATTATCTGCACTCAGGTCTTTTTTGGATTCGATCGTATCCATCAATTCCTTGTGCTTGGATTTCAGATGGGCATGCACTGCCGCCTCAAATGCCAGCGCCTTGTTCACTGCAACGTCGTCAAAATAACCCTTGTTCACGCAGAACAAAGTGACGGCCATTTCAGCGACAGAGAGAGGGCAGTATTGCAGCTGCTTCATCAGCTCTGTTACCAGCTTGCCTCGTTCAAGTTGCTTGCGTGTTGCTTCATCCAGGTCGGATGCAAACTGGGCAAACGCTGCCAACTCGCGATACTGAGCCAGCGCCAGACGCACACCGCCGCCCAGTTTCTTGATAACCTTGGTCTGAGCAGCGCCACCCACACGGGATACTGACACGCCGGCGTTGATCGCAGGACGAATACCGGCATTGAACAGATCGGTTTCCAGGAATATCTGACCATCGGTGATGGAAATCACGTTGGTTGGAACGAAAGCAGATACGTCGCCAGCCTGAGTTTCGATGATAGGCAACGCGGTCAAAGAACCCGTCTTACCCTTCACTTCGCCCTTGGTGAATGCTTCAACGTAATCCGCATTTACACGTGCCGCACGTTCCAGCAAACGGGAGTGCAGGTAGAACACGTCGCCAGGGTAGGCTTCGCGACCTGGCGGACGACGCAATAACAGAGAAATCTGGCGATATGCCCAGGCTTGCTTGGTCAGGTCGTCGTATACGATCAGTGCATCCTCACCGCGATCGCGGAAATATTCACCCATCGTGCAACCTGCATAAGGTGCCAGGAACTGCATCGCTGCGGAATCAGAAGCGGTAGCCGCAACCACGATAGTGTAACCCAGCGCACCGTGCTCTTCCAGCTTGCGCACCACGTTGACCACGGTGGACGCCTTCTGACCGATAGCAACGTAAATACAGGTCATGTTCTGACCCTTCTGGTTAATGATCGCATCGATCGCAACTGCCGTCTTGCCGGTCTGACGATCGCCGATAATCAGTTCGCGCTGACCGCGACCGACTGGCACCATCGAGTCGATTGACTTCAATCCGGTTTGCACCGGCTGATCAACTGACTGACGCTGAATAACGCCCGGCGCGACTTTTTCAATTTTGTCGGTCATCTTGGCGTTAACCGGCCCCTTGCCATCGATAGGCTGACCCAGCGCGTTCACTACACGACCGCACAGCTCCGGGCCTACCGGCACTTCCAGAATACGTCCGGTACATTTGACTGTATTGCCTTCGGTGATGTGTTCGTACTCGCCTAGAATAACTGCGCCGACTGAATCGCGCTCAAGGTTCAAAGCCAGGCCAAACGTATTGCCCGGAAATTCCAGCATTTCACCTTGCATCACATCAGACAGACCATGAACGCGAACGATACCGTCCGTCACGCTGACTACGGTACCTTCAGTACGGGCTTGAGTTGCCGCATCAAAATTTTCGATACGACTGCGAATCAAATTGCTAATTTCAGAAGGGTTGAGCTTCATCTGAGTTTTCCTTATTTCGATTATTCGAACGTTAAGCTAGTGCGTATGCCAATTCGGTCAGACGGGTGTTGGCAGAGCCATCGATCACCTTGTCGCCCATGCGAATCACAATCCCGCCTAGCAAGGTCTTGTCTACGGTACAGCTGAGCTTAACGTCGCAGCCCAGGCGAACTTTTAACGCAGCAGCAATTTTCTTTTGCTGCTCATCGTTCAATGCAAAGGCTGAACTGACAGTAATTTGTGCGGATTTCTCAGCTTCTGCACGCAGCGCCTCAAACATTTGGGCGATTTCAGCTACCACCGTTAAGCGACCGCTTTCGGCCAAAATACGAACAAAATTGCTTTGCTCTTTATTCAGATCACCCGCCAATTGCAACATTAACTCTTCAACTTGACGGCTTTCGACACGCGGGCTGGATATCACCGCCCTGATGTCATCGTTCGCCATCAACTCTGTCAAAACTTGCATTACGGCAGACCAGCCTTTTAAGTCACCTTGCTTTTGTGCTGCTTCGAACGCCGCCTGAACGTATGGTCGTGCAATAGTATTGGCTTCGGACATGTTTTTTAAATTTCCGTGACAAGTTTGTCGAGCAGATCATTGTGCGCTTTGGCATCAATTTCGCGACCCAGAATCTTAGCCGCACCAGCCAGAGCAATCTCCGTAACCTGAGTACGCAATTGCTCTTTTGCACGGAAAATTTCCTGATCCACTTCCGCTTTTGCACCTGTCAGAATGCGCTCGCGCTCGGCATTTGCCTGAACCTTTGCCTCTTCTATCAGTTGACTGGCACGTGTTTCACCGCCGACAATTGTAGCCCCTGCCTTTTCTTTTGCTTCACGCAAGATTTCAGCGGCTCGCTTGGCAGCCAACTCCAAATCAAGCTTGCCGCGTTCCGCTTCAGCCAAACCATCCGCAATTTGTTTTTTACGCTGCTCCAAACCTGCAATGATTGGTGTCCACACAAATTTCATGCAGAACCAAACAAACATGGCGAACATGATGGTCTGACCAAGAAGAGTTGCATTAATATTCATGCGAACAACCTTTCTTTAACGACGTAGTTATGTTTAGCCTGCAACCGCAAACAGCACATACATGGCAATACCGACGGCAATCATTGGAACCGCGTCAACCAAGCCCATCACGATGAAGAATTGTGTACGCAACATCGGGATCAGTTCAGGTTGACGCGCAGCACCTTCCAGAAAACGGCCACCCAGAATACCAATACCAATCGCCGCTCCCAACGCGCCCAATCCCATCATCAGTGCGCCGGCGACATACAACAGTGCGTGTGCTTGATCCATCTTTACTTCTCCTATTGATTAAAATTTAAAGTTTGATAAAAATACAGAATCTAGTGATGCTCTTGGTGCGCCATATCCAGATAAACTATCGTCAGCGTCATGAAAATAAACGCCTGCAAAGTTACAATCAAGATATGAAATATTGCCCAAGGCAAGGACAGCGACCATTGCGCCCAGAATGGCAGCAAAGCGATAAGAATAAAAATCATTTCGCCCGCATACATGTTTCCGAACAGTCGCAGCGCAAGCGAGATAGGCTTGGCGATCAGGTTTACGCCTTCGAGCAACAAGTTAACCGGTGCACCCCACTTACCGAACGGCTGCATAGTCAGCTCAGCTGCAAATCCCCCAAAGCCCTTCATCTTGATGCTGTAGTAAATGACCAGCAGGAAAACGCCGATAGCCATACCGAATGTTGCATTTGGATCGGTTGACGGAACCACTTTGAAATGCGGCAAACCCAGCAGATGGGTCAGTTGCGGAACATAATCCACCGGGATCAAGTCCATCAAATTCATCAGAAATACCCAGAAAAACACCGTCAACGCCAGCGGGGCAACCATATCATTCTTGGCAGTAAACGATCCGCGCACACTGCTGTCAATGAACTCGATCGCCCACTCAACTGCATTTTGCATTCCGCCCGGGACGCCTATTGTCATTTTTTTGCCGACACTGCTGAATATCCAAAGAAACAGCGCGCCAAGAATAAAGGACATCAGCATGGTATCCACATTGACTGCCCAGAAGCCCATTGCTTTAGCCTGCTCTGCACCATGCGCGAAGCCCATGCTTCCGTCAGGCAATTTTCCGTATGTTAAATTTTGCAGGTGATGCTTGATGTATTCTGATGATGTGAGTGTTTCGCTAGACATATTTTATTCTATCGCTTAATCATTAATATTCGCGCCACTATGGGCACAACCAGACCGACCACAAATCCGCACAACACAGCCGCCGCAGACAGCTTTAAACCACCCATCGCGAAAAACAACGACAAGACGACCACAAAAAACCTCTCCATACTGTTGCGAATTACTCCTCGCAAAACACTATGTGGTTGATAATTTTGATTTTTTTTGATTTTTTCCAGACCGCGAACTAATGACAATCCATTTAGCGCAGCTGTTAATGCTCCCCATAAGCTTGCCGATGCGATATTCCACGATTGCGTGTAGAAATATACAGCCATGACCAACATTAATGCAGTAGCAACTTGAATTTCTACGAGCCGATAACCTTGTTTTTTTTCTTTTTCGAACTCTGAAAGACCAGGCATTCTAATTCTCTTTTTATCTACTGTCAATCACACAGCCGTTTTTCCCACTGATTCAGCAAGGTTCAAACGGACTATTTGCTCAGTTTCATTTTTTCCAGCAAATTATCAAGATGTTCGTTGCCATCAAAACTTATGAGCATTTTCCCCGATCCGTTTTTTGTGGTTTTGATTTCCACCTTTGCGCCTAACTGATCCGAAATATTGCTTTGTAGTCGCAACAGATCTCTGTCAGGGACTTTTACAGGCTTATCGTGTGTCTGAAGCTGCTTATTCACCAGTTTTTCGGTATGCCGCACGGACAGTTGTTCATGCACAACCCTGTTCGCGATGGCTATTTGCTGTGCGCCCTCCAGGCTCAACAACGCACGGGCATGCCCCATATCGAGCTTGTTTTCCATTAACATCGACTGGACGATCTGCGGGAGTTTGAGCAGACGCAGCAGGTTACTGGCGGCGCTGCGCGATCTCCCCACCGCATCTGCGGCGGTCTGATGCGTCATCTCGAATTCATCAATCAAGCGTTGAATTCCTACTGCCTCTTCCAGCGGATTGAGATTTTCCCGCTGGATATTTTCTATCAGCGCCATTGCCAGCGCGGCCTTGTCCGGCACGCTGCGCACCAGTACCGGGACATGTGACAAACCCGCCAGCTGTGCGGCACGCCAACGTCTTTCCCCTGCGATTATTTCATAGCTTTCATCGCTGAGCTGGCGCACTAAAATCGGCTGAATGACGCCCTGTACCCTGATTGATGCTGCCAGCTCCTGCAACGATTCTGCGCCCATATTTGTGCGCGGCTGATATTTTCCCGACTTGAGCAATGCAACACTCATGTCGCGCAACACATCGTCCTTTTCATTTTTACTGCCGGATAGCAGCGCTTCCAATCCGCGTCCCAGGCCTTTTTGTGGTTTTGTCATGCTTGCTTCCTTTATGCAGAGACGGGCTTCGCCGCAGTATTTAATAACTCGCTGGCCAAAGCCAGATATGCCTGAGTCCCCTTGGACAGCTTGTCGTGATACAGCACGGGCACACCATAACTTGGCGCCTCCGCCAGTCGAATATTGCGCGGAATTACCGTGCGGTATACTTTGTTGCCGAAATGCTCCTGCAACTGGTCGGAAACCTGCTGTGCCAGCGTGTTTCTTGGATCAAACATGGTTCGCAACAATCCTTCTATTTCCAGTACCGGATTAAGATTAGCCCGAACCTTGCGGATGGTGTTGACCAGATCGCTCAGACCTTCCAGCGCATAATACTCACACTGCATCGGGATCATTACCGTTTTTGCCGCACATAAACCATTTAAGGTCAACAGGTTAAGTGCAGGCGGGCAATCGATAAGTATGTAGTCATAGTCATTTGCAACCGCTTGCAGTGCATCCCGCAATCTCGTTTCACGGTGAGGTACGTCGACCAACTCAACTTCTGCGCCTGCCAGATCCCGGTTGGCCGGCAACACGTCGTATTTACCTACCTCCGAACTTTTACGCGCCTCTGCGACCGTTTTTTTACCTAACAACACGTGATACACGGTGATCTCCAGATCGCGTTTTTCTATCCCGCTGCCCATGGTTGCGTTGCCTTGCGGATCCAGGTCTATCAGCAATACCCGTTGACCGGTTGTCGCCAGACTGGCAGCCAGGTTTACTGTCGTGGTCGTTTTCCCCACCCCGCCCTTCTGATTGGTAATGGCCATTATCTTAGTCATGGTAGGTGATCCTTTCTGAGTGTTGCAATCACTAAACAGCGCGCAGCATTCAATCCCGGCACACTAAGCGGTATGATTTTTTCTATCAAAAAATCTGCCGGCACGCCGGCAAGTTCCGGTTCCGGCAAGCCTTTCATGGCTATCCAGCGCCCCTGATCGCGGATCAAATGACGAGTAACGCGCAGAAAATCACCTAATTCGGTAAAAGCCCTGGAAATAATTCCGTCAAATTTTGCAGCCGGTTGAAAGTCTTCCACTCTTGCACAACATACTTGTACATTGGACAGACCCAGTTCAATAACAGCCTGTTGCATAAAACCTGTCTTCTTGCTGTTACTATCGAGTAAAGTAACAGAGCGGTCCGGATTTGCGATAGCCAGCACCAGGCCCGGCAAACCCGCTCCGCTTCCCACATCCAGCCATCGCCCACCCTCCAGATGTGGCAATACGGCCAGGCTATCCAGCAAATGGTGTATGACCATCTGACCCGGGTCGCGAATGGCGGTCAGGTTATATACTTTATTCCACTTGACCAGCAAGGCCAGATAGTCGAGCAACTTCATCTGAGTATCCCGGCTTACAGACAATCCCAGCCGATCAATCCCACGCTGAAGTTCATCGGCCAATGGCATGGGGTTATTTATCTGGCTTGGCATCTCGAAACCCGCGTTTTAAATGAACCAGTAACAATGAAATGGCAGCCGGCGTAATTCCGGATATCCTTGCCGCCTGGCCTATAGTTTCCGGCTTGAACTGATTCAGTTTTTGCTGCGCTTCTATGGACAATCCACGCACTTCACGGTAATCCAGCGTGCCAGGCAAGCTTAGTGATTCATTTTGCTCACCTTTTCCGATCTCAAGGTGCTGACGTTCGATATAGCCCTGATATTTTGCCTGAATTTCAACCTGCTCAGATACTTTTTGATCTTCAACTGCGATTCCTGCGCCGGGCAGCGTCAGCAGGCTTGTATAGTTCACATCCGGACGCAACAGCAATTCGTGCAGTGAATATTCCCGTTCGATATTTTTACCCAGCACGCGCTGCGCATCTTCAGCCGGCAGGCTGCGAGGATTCACCCAGGTGCTGCGCAAACGCTCCTGCTCAAGCGCGATCGCCTCGCGTTTTATTTCAAAGGCCTGCCAACGCGTATCGTCGACAATACCAAGGTTGCGGCCGATCTCAGTCAACCGCAAATCAGCGTTATCTTCCCGCAATTGCAAACGATATTCCGCCCGACTGGTGAACATGCGATAGGGTTCGGATACTCCCTGGGTAATCAGATCATCAACCAGCACCCCAAGATAAGCTTCATCCCGTCGGGGACACCACGCATTCATTTCCCGCACTTGCAGAGATGCATTCAGGCCTGCCAGCAGTCCCTGTGCAGCCGCCTCTTCATATCCAGTTGTACCGTTGATTTGTCCGGCGAAGAACAAACCTTGTATTGCCTTTGTTTCCAGAGAACTTTTCAGTCCGCAGGGGTTAAAGTAATCGTATTCAATCGCATAGCCGGGACGCAAAATATGCGCATTTTCCATACCCTTGATGGACCTGACCAACTCAAGTTGCACATCAAACGGCAAGCTGGTTGAAATACCGTTGGGGTAAACTTCGTGTGTAGTAAGGCCCTCCGGCTCTAGAAAAATCTGATGTGAAGTCTTGCCGGCAAAACGCGTAATTTTATCTTCGATGGAAGGGCAATAACGAGGCCCCACACCTTCTATCACGCCGGTAAATAAGGGAGAGCGGTCCAGTCCGCCACGAATGATGTCATGAGTGCGCTCACTGGTTTCCGTAATCCAGCATGGCAACTGACGCGGGTGTTGCGCAGCATTCCCCATGAAAGAAAAAACCGGCACGGGAATATCACCCGCCTGCTCCTGCAGTACTGAGTAGTCGATTGTACGTCCATCGATACGCGGCGGCGTTCCCGTTTTCAATCTTCCCACAGGCAGTTTTAATTCACGTAAACGGTGTGCCAGACTGACCGACGGAGGGTCACCTGCGCGGCCTGCCTGATAGTTTGCCTGACCTACGTGTATCAATCCTGACAGAAAGGTGCCTGTTGTTAATACCACAGCTTTTGCGCTGAACCGCAAGCCCAGTTGAGTCACTACACCGGTAACTTTGTCCTGCTCAACCAGCAAGTCATCAACCGCTTGCTGAAACAACCACAGATCAGGCTGATTTTCCAGACGATAGCGGATTGCCTGTTTGTAGAGCAGACGGTCTGCCTGGGCGCGTGTGGCTCGAACAGCATAACCTTTGCTGGCATTCAGAATACGAAACTGGATGCCACCCTCATCGGTCGCCTGAGCCATGGCGCCGCCTAACGCATCGACTTCTTTAACCAGATGCCCCTTGCCTATGCCGCCTATTGAAGGATTGCAGGACATTTGCCCGAGTGTCTCGATATTATGGGTAAGCAGCAAGGTTTTGCATCCCGCGCGCGCGCTGACGAGGGCCGCCTCCGTACCGGCGTGGCCTCCCCCCACTACAATTACATCGAATACATCAGGAAATTTCATGTCGCTACGGATTAAAAAAGGAGGCGCATCATACACCGGACACTATATGAAATGAACTGTTTCACGTGGAACAACTATTTGCCTATGCAAAACCGGCTGAAAATTTCGCCCAGCAAATCATCCGCCGTAAATTTACCGGTAATACTGCTCAACGCAAGTTGAGCCAGTCTCAATTCTTCAGCGAACAACTCTGGATGATTCAATATTGTAGAAGCGTGGTCCAGATGAGAGAGTGCCTGTTTTAACGCAATCAAATGACGCTCGCGTGCAATGAATGTACCACTTTCCTGATTTCGCCAGCCTATCAGTTGCAGCATCTTTTCGCGAAGTTGCTCTATTCCAACGCCGGATTTGGCAGAAATATAACTACCTGAGAAGTTTACCTCAGTATCATGTGTACCGATAAGATCAGCTTTATTGAATACCAGCAGATGTGGAATATCGGCAGGAAAACCTGCGATTATTTTTTCATCTTCTGCGCTGCACCCTTTGGAGGCATCCAGTAACAACAGAATCAAATCTGCCCGTTTAACAGTTTGATGAGTGCGCGCCATACCCATGTTTTCGACTTCATCTTGTGAACTGCGAAGTCCCGCCGTATCCATGATATGCAGCGGCACGCCGCGTATCTGTATTTCCTGCCGAACCACATCACGTGTCGTTCCGGGAACGTCGCTGACCAAAGCCACTTCTTCGCCTGACAATCGATTTAAAAGACTGGATTTCCCAACATTGGGTTGCCCTACCAAGGCAATATATGCGCCTTCACGCAACAAGCTCCCCTGCCTGGCAGTATCCAGAGTCTGTTGTAATTTGATATGAATGGATTGCAGCAAACGATCACGGCGCAAGCTGTCAGCAACCTCTATGTCTTCTTCAGGGAAATCGAGCATCGCCTCGACCAGCATGCGCAGACGCACCAGTTCATCTAGCAGCACATGAATTGTTGCAGAAAAATCGCCATGCAATGAACGCATGGCGCTGCGCGCTGCTACTGTAGTCGTGGCTTCAATAAGATCAGCTACACTTTCAGCCTGTGCCAAGTCCAACTTATCATTAAGATATGCTCGCTGAGTAAACTCACCCGGTTCAGCCAATCTAGCACCCAGCTCCAAACATCGTTGCAGCAGTAAATGCAGCACGGCGGATCCGCCATGCCCTTGCAACTCCAGTACATCCTCGCCTGTATAAGAATGTGGGGATGGGAAATAAAGTGCAATGCCCTGATCGATTACTTCTCCATTTCCATCACGAAAATCAGTAAGCATCGCGTGTCGCGGTGCTGGAATTTTACCGATTATCGCTGTAGCGATTGCTGCAATGCACGCGCCAGAAATACGCACCACCCCGATTCCGCCACGACCTTGCGCCGTGGCAACAGCAGCAATGGTATCAACGTTTGCTTGCAACACCCTTAGCCTCTACGCTGCGAGTGATATACCATTGCTGAGCAATAGACAAAGCATTATTTACGAGTGAGTACAACACCAAACCTGCTGGAAAGAAGAAGAAAACCACGCTGAATGCAATCGGCATGATCTTCATGATTTTTGCCTGCATAGGATCGGGCGGAGCTGGGTTCAACTTAGACTGAAGCAGCATGCTCAGACCCATCAGCACTGGCAGAACATAATATGGATCAGCTGCAGAAAGATCCGTTATCCAGCCAAAGAAAGGAGCATAACGCATTTCAACGCTGGCTAAAATCGACCAATAAAGCGAGATAAATACCGGGATTTGGATTACGACTGGCAGGCATCCACCCAACGGATTAATCTTTTCCGTTTTGTACAAATCCATCATGGCGCGATTCAGTTGCTCACGATCGTTTGCATACTGCTGTTTAATTTTTTCAAGTTTAGGTGCAACCTGGCGCATTTTTGCCATCGAGCGGTAACTGGCCGCTGACAATGGGAAAAATAAAATTTTAAGCAACAGGGTCAAAATGATAATTGCAACCCCCCAATTTTTTACAATGCTGTGAATATAACTGAGTGTCCAGAATATAGGCGTTGCCACAACGGTCAGCCAGCCGTAATCAACCGTCAAACCCAATCCTGGAGCAATTTCGTTAAGTTTTGACTCAGATGGACCTGCATAAAAAGGGACTGTCATTTCATACGTTTGGCCAGGAGCAATAGCCGGAACAGGCAAAATTACGCCTGCTGAATACAACCCATTTGGCAATTTTCGAGTGAAAAATTCGTGTTTGGTTTTTTCATCCGGGATCCAGGCAGAAACGAAATAATGCTGCAAAATCCCTATCCAACCATTGTTTGAATCCGTTGGATATTTAACTTTGCCCTTATCGATATCTGAAAAACTGACCTTCTGAAATTTATCCTTCTCTGTGTATACCGCCACTCCTGTAAAAG
>JAJXTL010000106.1 GCA_021783855.1 Pseudomonadota bacterium | reverse complement strand
GGCCCTGATATCTTCGACGATTTTCAGGATGACGGGCATGCTCGTCAGATCGGCACTCCTCACGGCAAAGCCGTCCATCGCCGATACGTCATAGGGCGGCAGGTCGCGGTTGGCGAGGATGCTTTCGGACAGTACGCGACCCAGCGACTGTTGCAGTGCGATCGATTCATTGCCGAGTGTGGCGACCGACTCAAGAACGATGCGTTGTGCCGTGCTTACTTTCAGGTGTTCCATTACTCAATTTCCTTCATGTTGATGGCAAGCGCCACATCCTCTTGCGTATCCAGATCGAAAAAACTGCGCAGGGCGGGATCAGCTGCCAGTATTTCTGTCTCGTTTACATAGCAAACTTTCAGTTTGTCCAGCAGTGCACGGATGCTTTGCCGACCGCTGCCATTCAGTATTTCGCGCAACGTATCCAGAGAACGCTTTGCATAAAACGCTGCCATCGGCTGCGGATAACCTTGAACGATGGGCACGACGGCATCGAAATTGTCGCGAAATCCCGCCAGACATTCGATCAGCGGTGCGGCAATGAACGGCATGTCGCAGGCAACAGCAAACACCCACGGCGTTTTGGCCTGTTCAAGACCTGCCGCCAACCCCGCGAGAGGGCCGGCATGCGCGGGGTTGTCGATTACTTGCTGCAAATCACTGTCGTTGCGCGGCCGGCGCACGCTGACGATGATATCCGCAAACAAGGGTTGCAGGGCGGTGACAACGTGCTGCAACAGCGTCTGCTCGAAAAGCACGAGGTTGGCCTTGTCCTGACCCATGCGGCGCGACTCGCCGCCGGCAAGGATCAAGGCAGTGCAATCCGGAATCATTTTTGTTCGAGTAAAAACTGTGCGATGCCTGCAATATCTTCCAGGCCGAAGTGCGGTAGTTCGGGATAAATTTCATCCATGTCGGTGACTATCGCGATCAGGCCGTCTGCGATTACACAGCGCGGCGGCTTGCTGCATGCGCGGCGCAATACCTCGATTTTGGCACCCGGTGCGTGGGAGAAACCTTCCGCCAGCACGATGTCTGCCTCGCCCATGAATCGTTTCGCCAGCTGTTCCGGGTCGCGATTATCGATTGCGTCCGCCACCAGTTGCAGCGCATCGCGGGTTAACAGCAGGCTCATGGTTGCTCCCGCCTGCTTATAGCGATAACTGTCCTTGCCCGGCGTGTCGAGTTCGACCTTGTGATGGGCGTGCTTGAGAGTGGCGATTTGCAGCCCACGGCAACTTAACTCGCGTATCAGTTTTTCCACCAGCGTGGTCTTGCCGGAGCCGGAATGACCGACGATGGAGATTACCTTAGTCATAAAATTCTCGGCGGGGCGGAATGTGTGCAAGAGGTCATGGATGTTGCGTTACCCATGCATTCCCCTGTGGCGTGATTTCCTTTTTCCAGATCGGCACCCGCTGCTTTAACTCGTCTATCATCCAGCGGCATGCTTCCAATGCCGCCGGGCGATGCTCGGCACCCGCCGCGATGAATACGATGTTGTCGCCCGCACGGACGGTGCAGATGCGGTGTACGATGCGCGCATCCAGCAGGCTGTATTTTTCAATGGCGTCCAGGCGCAGCTGGTTCATCTCGGACAGTGCCATACTGCCATAAGCCTCGAAGCTGATTTCCGATACCTCGCGCCCCTCGGAAAAATCCCGTGCACAGCCGAGGAATGTGGCGATGCCGCCCATCCGCAGCGAACTGGCCTTGAGTGCCGCGATTTCCTCGTCCTGGGAAAAATCGTCCGATTGTATTCTGACTGCTTCTTTCATTTTACCCTCCGGAAAACCTGGCCATGAAGGTCACTTCGCTGTTGTCAATAAGCGGCATCGCCAGGTCACGCACATGATGGCCGTTGACCGCCGAAAAACAGACGATTTCGAATGCATGCGGGTGTTTCTCTGCCAGTTCGTCGCGCAACTGTTGCAAGGTCATGCCGGTCTTAAACTCAAGCTGTATCGAATGAACACCCACGCGTTCCACCACCGGGCCAAAGAACAAAACGTTGATCATTTCGATATTCCCCGCTGCCATACGCCGCTCTTGCCGCCCTGTTTTTCTTCCAGTTGCACGGAAATCATGCGCATGCCGCGATCGACCGATTTGCACATATCATAGATGGTCAGCAGGGCAACGCTGGCGGCGGTCAAGGCTTCCATCTCTACACCGGTCTGACCTGTGCAACTCACTGTGGTGGTTACTTTGATGCCGACGCAACCGTCGTGGTCGGGCTTTAAAACCTCGGTAAAATCAACCGATACGCCGGTCAATGCGATCGAGTGGCACATGGGGATGATGTCAGGGGTGCGTTTGGCGGCCATCACCGCGCCGACGTCCGCGACTGTCAGTACATCGCCCTTGGCGACTTTCCCCGCGCGTATCAGTTCCAGCGTGCTCATCTGCATGCGCAGCACACCGCTGGCGATTGCGATGCGTTTCGTATCCGATTTGGCGGACACATCCACCATGCGCGCGCGGCCAGAATCCGAAAAATGGGTTAATTCGTTCATATTATCTGTTACCTTGGATATGTTTCTACGCAACGCATTCTACCGATGCGCTTCCTGCGTCAGCGCACCCGGCACACAGGCAAAAATCGGAATTAAAAACAATCGGATTATTGCGTTTGTGCCCCTCGATTCGAGCTGATGAGTATGGCACAGATGCCGCATTTTCATCAACTCGCAAAGGAGTTGCAGGGATATCGCGAGTTAAACGTCGAGTTTGAAAGAAGCGACGCTCTTGTTGAGAGATTCGGACAACATCTTCAACTGTTGTGCAGAGGTCGTCACAGCAATAATGGACAACTCGTTTTTTTCTGCCATCTGCGCTATGTTTTCGATGTGCTGGGCAATGCCTTGACTGGCAATTGCCTGTTCTTTTGATGCGTTGGATATTTCGCGAATGCGCTCCAGAGTGGTTCCCGTTCCGTTCTCGATCTTGTCCAGCGCTCCCGCCGCAGATTCGGTGATTTTTACGGCATCCAGCATGCTCTCTCGACTTTCGACAGCCTGTTTAATGGAAACCTGCACACCCTCCTGAACCTTGCCGATCATGTTGGCGATATTTTCGGTGGCTCGGCGTGTATTGTCGGCAAGCTTGCGTACTTCGTCGGCGACCACCGCAAAGCCGCGACCGGACTCGCCCGCCCTTGCAGCTTCGATTGCCGCATTGAGTGCAAGAAGGTTGGTCTGGTCGGCGATTTCCTTGATTGTTCCGACGACCAGACCGATTTCGTTGGCATGGTCGCCAAGGCCGGTCACGCCCTGCGCGACTTTCTGTACGGAGTCGGCCACTGAACGTATTCCCTTCACTGCATCGAGAATTTGCAGCCGCCCCTGGTTAGCTGATTCCGCGGCTGTTTCCGAAATCGAGACCGCATCAGACACATTTTCGGCAACATGACTGACGCTGACGGAAACTTCTTCAACCGCCGCCGCCGTAGACTGCGCCGCCGCTACCTGTTCCTGGGAGCCTTTCGATATCTGTTCGGCGGATCTTGATAATTCGCCCGATGCAATTAATACTTGTTGCGCCGATAATTTGACTCCGGTGATAAGGCTCGATAGAGACGCCGCCATTTCATTAAAGCGTTGTGCGACTAAAGACAATTCGTCACGCGCCTCGATCGTCACGCGAGCCGTAAAATCGCCTGCCGCCAAACGTGATGTCCCGTCGTTCAGCCGGGTCACCGCATTGGCGATGGACAGGTACATGCCTATAAAAAGATAGATACTGATAAGCACGCCACCCAGGACGAGGACGGTCATTACCCAGAGTTGGGTTTGCACTTCCTTGCCGCGTTCAGCCAGTCTTTCTTCGAATACTTTACGATTCTCGTCGACGAGCGTCCATGCCGCGTCAATTGCCGGTTGCGAAGCTTCGACAGTCTGCTGCTGATTGACAGCAATTGTGTCGGCTTCAATAAAATTTTTCCTCGTATAGGAAAGCAGTGGTGCGCTGGTGTTCTTTACATTTGCCAATACCTTATCGAGTCGCTCCTTGATTGCCGGATCGGATTTC
Source organism: Pseudomonadota bacterium (assembly GCA_021783855.1). Next base: position 6,120 of record JAJXTL010000106.1, on the reverse strand, counting down.
ATCGACGATGCCAGCATGGCTTCCACTCCGCCCAGCGCATCCTTGAGACGGGCGTCGGTCACTTCATAGAATACTTTGTCCTGTGGCGTCAGGGTATTGCGAGCAATATTCAGGGTCTGATAGGCAGAGATGCGTACCGTAACGCCGGCTACCTTGGGTGTATTGTTGGCCAATGGAAAACCAAGGTAGAAAAGATCGAGATCAGGTTCAAGTGACAAACCCGAAATATCGCCCAGATCGTGCATGAAGGCATAGAGCCGGTCAAACTCCTTGCCGTGGGCAGAAAACGATTTTTGGGCGAAATCCTTGTCTGCAGGAAGGGCGTCCACTTTTGCCTGCAATTCGTTCCAGCCATTGCGCAAACCGGCTATGCCACTTTTCGAATCAAACAACGGCGTATACTGTTTCGCGTCTGATTCAAGTTTAAGCATGGATTTTTCTGTCAGCGATGCTTGCTGTTTGAGACGATCCTTCAAACCTGCATCCCCCGCTGGGGTGGTAATGGCAACTCTGCGATAATCTATCAGCGCCTTATTCCAGGCTACCAGATCGCCGATGAAAGCGCTGCCGGCTTGTTCCGACTTGATTTGTTCCACCCGCGCATTGAGACTGGCAAGCGAATGCCAGGCGCAATAACCGAGAACAACGGCGAAAATAGCGCCGGACAGGGCGAACTTGGCTGGAAAGCGCAGCCGACTCATCAAGTATGTTGCCGGAGTGAACAGGGTTTGCATGGGTTTATCTTTCTGCCGTCAGGCATTGCGTCCGGGTACTGTTGTTTTGTATGACAACAGCGTCAGAAAATCATATCGGCTGTATGATCTTATCGGTGTTTTTCCGGATAAGTTTAGGCCGTGGTTCAGGTCTTTGATTACGCTTGAAAATCTACCGATGTTCAAGAAACGCACTGATGCCGGAACGTGCAATTCTGGCATCTTCATCGGATTTGACACCGGACACGCCCACTGCGCCCACGGTTTCTCCGTTCACGATAATGGGTTCTCCGCCTTCGAGTAAAGTCAGCCCGCCGGGAATTGACAGAAAAGCGTTGCGCCCGCCGGCCACTATTTCTTCATACCACTTTGAGGCGCGCCTTCCCAGTGCGGAGGTGTATGCCTTGCCGGTGGCGATAGTCATGCTGGTCAATGGCGCGTCGTCCAGACGTTGCAGCCACATCAGATGACCGCCATCGTCGACGATGGCGATGGAGACAGCCCAGTTCTGCCGCAACGCTTCTGCTTCGCAACCCGCCGCAATGATTTTTACATCGTCCAGCATCAGGCATTTTTTATCTTTCATGCAATTTCTCCTTGAATTTAAACGGTATGGCAGCTGTTCAGGCTGCGTGATAGCCTAGCAGTTGCGATATTTGCGCAGCAGTGTCCCTCACTTGCACAATCCATTCGTCGCGACGGCGCTCTATCGGGGCTGATACGGATAAACCGGCAACCACATGTCCGTCGGCGTCGCGAATTAACGCACCTATGCATCCCACGCCCAGCTCGGCTTCCTCATTGTCGCAGGCATAGTCACGGTGTGCCGCCTCGATGCAATCCTGCAACAGTGCCTCAATGGTGGTGTGCGTGTTGGCCGTATAAGGGGGGAGTTTGCTGCGCCTGGCATAACTGCGGCAAGCGGCCTCACCCTGTGCGCCCAGCATCAGCTTGCCCACAGCGGTGACATGCAGCGGTGCACGACTGCCGATCACCTGTTCCACCCGTATCATGCGCTTGGCGAGCGTGCGCTCAATATAGACCACCTCGTCATCCTCACGGACGGTCAGATTGACGGTTTCATCCAGCGCGTCGCGCAGCTTTTCCATTAGCGGCAAGGCGATTTTTCTGACATCCGTGCCGGCGCTGACCCGGCTGCCCAGTTGCATCAGTTTGATGCCCAGCTGATAGTTTCCCCGGCTGGTGCGCTCCACAAAGCCCTGTTCTGCAAGGGAAGCGAGAATGCGAAAAGCGGTGGAAGGATGTAAACCTGTTTCAGCCGACAGTACTTTCAGGCTGGCGGCCTCGTCTTGCGCCGCAATGGCATCGAGCAGCCGGGCCAGTCGTTCGATCACTTGTATGGAATTCGGTTCTTTAGTCATTTTTCGCATTATGAAAACGATTGTGTATTGCGAAATATTATAACAGGCGTTATGCTCCTTCCAAATTATTTTCGATTATTTTTTCGAGCCGATACGGGCACAACGAATTCTTCTTAAGGAGCAACACCATGACATCCCACGCAGTTCCGGAATTTTGTTCAGGCATTCAACATTTTGGCACTGCCTGGGAAGGTTTTTCCACGCACGCCCAATCGGCTGTGATTAAACAAGGGCAATCTTCGATCAGCGACGCTTCATCCCCCGATGCGGTTTACCAGATGCTGTTGATGGCCGATGCGCTGCGCTATCTGACCCTGCAAACCTGTGGTTCAAAAGGCTCCGGCCATCCGGGCGGTTTCGCCAGCAGCGCCGAAGCCTATGCATCACTGGTGATGCTGGGGCACACCAATATCGTGACCGAAGTGGGGCACCATGCGCCGGGTTTTTACAGCGCGATGTTCCTCGACACCTCGCTCGAAGAGATGGGCATCAAAACGGTAACCGATCTGATGGCGCGTTTCCGCGAAAAACACGGTCTGCTCGGCCATCTGTCCGGCGCAATCCCGGGATTGCTGGCGCCTGCAGGCCCGTTGGGTCAGGGGCAGCACTTTGCCATGGCGGGCGCCATGTTGCATCCGGGCAAGTTGTTCCCGGTCACCATCGGCGACGGCGGCATGGGCGAGCCGTATGTATTGAACTCGATGATGCATTTCAATACCGCGTACCCTCGTGTGACCAATTTCCTGCCGACCCTGATCTGGAACGGTTACAGCCAGGAACATCATTCGATGGTGTCGCGTTTCACGAATGAAGAGATGATCGCCTACTGGAAGGGGCATGGCTTCAAGGAAGTGGTGCTGGTCAATGCGAAGGATTTTGACGACAGTAACCAGAGCAGCGAATATGCGGACAGCTCCTATTTCTCGCACAAACAGCGTCTGGCGTTTGCCGCGGCGGTGCTGGCCGGTATGGATCGCGCCGCCAAATCCGCGCTGGGCGGCACGCTGACTGCGTTCATCATCAAACAGATGAAGGGCACCGGCGTACATACCGTGGGCGCCAAGTCGCACAACCTGTATCCGGCCGACACGCTGGACAAGCAGCACATGATAGACGGGTTGCAGCGTCGCGCGCTGAACCCGGAGGCCTGGGCCATCGTGCGCGAAAACTTTGTGCGTGCCGGTGGCGGACCGGCTGCCAAAACGGCGGTGACCGAGCAGGTACTGAACCTTGCGCCTTTGGGCAAAATGCCGCTGCACGATTTTGCCAAAACCGAGAAGCCGGTTCCGGCCACCGCGATGGGTGCGCTGGTCGCCTACGTGGGCACGCAGGACAAGCGTTTCGTGGTGACCAATGCCGACGGTAACGAAGCTTCGGCGATGAAGAACATCAACGATGCGCTGAAAATCCGTCACCCGACCGTGGACCCGCTGTACAACCAGGAGCCGGAAGGTCAGGTGTACGAACCGCTCAATGAAGATGCCTGCGCAGGACTGACCGCGGCGCTGTCGCTGTTTGGTTCACGCTCGGTGTGGCTGTCCTATGAAAGCTTTGCGATCAACGGCTGGCCTATCGTGCAGACAGTGGCGCAGGCGATGGCCGAGTTGCGCCGCAAGACGCCTTCGGTCGTGACCATGTTTACCGCCGGTGCGCTGGAGCAGGGGCGTAACGGCTGGACGCATCAGCGCCCGGAAATCGAAAACTACTTTGCCGCGCAGATGCGCAACGGTAACACCTATCCGCTGTTCCCGTGCGATGCGAATGCGATACAGGTGGCCTATGATTATGCGACCAACAGCTTTAACAAGTGCATGGTGATCATCGCCTCCAAGAGCCCGCTGCCCGTTTACATGAGTATTGCTGAGGCGCAATATGCGATGGAATCGGGTGCGGCCACTATTTATGAGAGCAAAACCGGCGGCAAGACCGTGGTGTTCGCGGTCACCGGCGACATGGTGTTCCTGCCGGTATTCGAGGCAAAGGACAAGCTTGAAGCAGCGGGTTACAAGGTGCGTATCGTGGCCATCGTGAATCCGCGCCGTCTGTATCGTCCGACGGACATTGCCTGGGACACAGTCTCGGAACCGGACGATAAGTTCATGAGTGACGCGCATTTCGACGCGCTGTTTGATGGCGATGTGTTGCTGGCTGTGAGCGGTGGCCCAAGCGCCGTGCTGGAACCTGTGCTGCTGCGCACCCGTGCGACAAGGCGCGACACCTTTGCCTGGAAGCGTGGCGAGACCACCGCCAGCCCAGGCGAAATCATGGCTTTCAACGGCCTGACCGGGGATGCGATGGCGCTGCGTGCTAAAGATTTGGCAGGCTGAATTTTATGACAGATACCAAGATCATCGTATTGGATGACGACCCCACCGGTTCGCAGACGGTACACAGTTGTCTGCTGTTGACGCGCTGGGATGTGGCAACCTTGCAGGAAGCGATACGGGACGATGCGCCGCTGTTTTTCGTGTTGACCAATACGCGCGGCATGGCAGCGAAGCCTGCGGCAGACATCACCCGCGAGGTGTGCCGGAACCTCAAGCTGGCGCTGAGTGAGATCAGGCAGGGCGGGCGCGATATCAATCCCATCCTGGTCAGCCGTTCGGACTCGACGCTGCGCGGACATTACCCTGTCGAGACCGATGTCATCGCAGAAGAACTGGGACCGTTCGATGCGCACTTTCTGGTGCCTGCATTTTTTGAAGGCGGCCGCACCACAAGGGGCAGCGTGCATTATCTGCGGGTGAATGGTCAGGACACGCCGGTGCATGAGACCGAGTTTGCAAAGGACTCGGTGTTCGGTTATCGACACAGCTATTTACCCGATTATGTTGAGGAAAAAACTGCCGGACGAATCGGGGCTGAGCAGGTTGAGCGTTTCCTGCTCGCCGATGTACAGGGCGATTGCCTGCCCCGATTAATGGGCTTGCACGGCAATGTATGTGCGGTGGTGGATGCGGCAACGCAAAGCGATTTGAACCATTTTGCCCGCCAGTTGCGTGAGGCGGCAGCGCAAGGCAAGCGTTTCCTGTTTCGCAGTGCGGCAAGTCTGCTCACCGCGCTGGCATCTCTGCCGGATCAGCCGGTCGCTGCAAAGGATATGGCGCGCTATGTGCGTGGCGGCATGCCGGGTGCGGTCATCGTGGGTTCCCATGTCAAAAAGACCACCTTGCAACTCGAACAGTTGCTCAAAATGCCGGGTGTCGTGGCGATCGAGGTGGATGTCGAACGTCTGATTGAAGAGCGCGATGCACTGTTGGCAGCGGTTATCCTGAAGTGCCAGCTGAGCCATGCTGCGGGTGATACGCCGGTGATTTTCACCAGTCGTCTGGAAAAGGCGTTTTCCGATCAGGCAGCGCGTCTGGCATTTGGCGAGATGGTTTCCGCTTTTCTGATGGATGTGGTGCGCAATCTGCCTGCAACTTTGGGTTTTCTGATTAGCAAGGGCGGCATTACCTCGAACGATGTGCTGAGCAGAGGGCTGGCATTGCGCACCTCGCGCGTGCTCGGACAGATATTGCCGGGTTGTTCTGTGGTACGCTGTCCGGCTGATCATACGCGCTATCCGAATCTGCCCGTGGTGATCTTTCCTGGCAACGTAGGTGACGACCATGCTTTGGCCGCTGTATATTCCAGACTGTCCGGTGTCGAACCTGAGTGATGAAGAGTTCCGAATGAGATAAACTGTTGGGTGTCGTCGGTGGCCGAAAAATGGCTGTTGTGTGGGTGGGTTGATGTGGGTTGTAGTTTTATTTAACCAGGGAGATAAACATGAACATAAAAACTATCGTTGCCGCTTTAGCGCTTACAGTATCTTGTTCCGCATTCGCTGTGGATGCCATCAAGATTGGGGTGTCCGGCCCTTATACCGGTGGCTCCAGCCCGATGGGCGTTTCCATGCGCGATGGTGTGCGGCTGGCGGCTGCCGAGATCAACGCAAAGGGCGGCGTGCTGGGACGCAAGATCGAACTGATCGAGCGCGATGATGAAGCCAAAAACGAGCGGGGCGTGCAGGTGTCCCAGGA
>JAJXTL010000105.1 GCA_021783855.1 Pseudomonadota bacterium | reverse complement strand
GGACGGGGTGATTTTTACGTATTGCGGCGTCGCGGCTTGCTTGTTTGGAATAACCAAACGGCGCTTCACCGCTTCTTGCACTCCAAAAAAATCATCCCCCGTCGCACTCACGAAAGAAGTCCGACAGGCTCCTAGGGGCAGTTCATCCGGCAGAAGATAATCAAGGTGTTTAGATCGTCTGAATACCTGAAAAATAAAAAGGTTGCCGGAAAGTCAGGGCAGGTCTTAAATGCAGCGGTATCCCATGTTTTGAATTGGCTTTTTCTGAAACGGAAACCAGTGCAGCGCAGATTTATGCTGCAAGCGTTTGTCAAAGCAACCGTAGATATGCAATCATCCGAACGTGACAAGAGTAGCAGCTTGGGTAAATCAAGCATGAACGTCATCGCCAAAAATCGGCATTCTGAATTTCCAAAGGTTTTTTACTAAGTGCTTCGTTGCTTATTGATTTTATTGTTTTTGAGCGGTTGCGCATCGCAGCCGGCCATCGTGCGCCCGGTGCATGTCGAAGATGCTGCTTTTGCGATGAATGGGCGGATTCTGGTCAAGCATGCGGGCAAACGGGATTCGGCAGGACTGCGCTGGACGCATCAATTGCATAATGATGAAATTCTGCTGCTCAACCCCCTGGGGCAGGCGGCGGCGCGCATCTATAGCGATGACAAGGTGGCTACGCTGGACGAGGGCGGCAAGCATTATCAGGACCGGGACGTCGAAGCGCTGATGATGCAGGTGCTGGGCTGGCGGTTGCAGTTGGACGGGCTGCATCATTGGGTGCTGGGCATGCCGGCAGAAAACGATGCGCTGCTTGAACGCGATACGCTGGGACGCATCACTGTGCTGCATCAGGACGGCTGGGAAGTGCATTATCTGCGCTATGCAGACGACAAGGCGGACAGCCTGCCTGCGCGTATGGAATTGAGCCGGGAAGGCTTGCAACTGACATTGTTGATCGACGAATGGGAATGGAATCCGAAATGAAACTCTCTTGTCCTGCACCCGCTAAGCTGAATTTGTTCCTGCATGTCACCGGCCGTCGGGCGGACGGGTACCATGAGTTGCAAACGTTGTTTCGTTTTATCGACCTTGCCGACACGCTGCATTTTAGTTTGCGCACCGATGGGGAAGTTCACCGCACCAACGAGATTGCGGATGTGCCGGAAGAGCAGGATTTGTGCGTGCGCGCCGCGCGCTTGTTGCAAAAAGAAACCGGTTGCACGCTGGGTGTGGATATCGCGGTGGAAAAGCGTATCCCGATGGGCGGCGGCTTGGGTGGCGGGAGCTCGGACGCGGCCACCACGCTGATCGCGGCGAATCGTCTGTGGTCGCTGGGATTGTCGCGTGCGCGACTGATGGCGCTGGGCCTGCAACTGGGGGCGGATGTACCGGTTTTTGTGTTTGGCGAGAATGCGTTTGCCGAAGGCGTGGGCGAAAAATTGCAGGCGTATTCTTTGCCGCAAGCCTGGTATGTGGTCCTGTTTCCGCCCGTGCAGGTGCCGACTGCAAAAATATTTGCACATCCCGAATTGACAAGAAACTCGGTTTCGATAATAATGCGCGCCCTCTCAACGCAGCCATGGAGAAATGATCTGCAGGCTGTGGTGTGCGGGCTCTATCCTGAAGTGGCAGCGAGTCTTGCCGAGCTGGGTAAGTACGGGCGTGCGATGATGACCGGATCCGGCGCCTGTGTATTTGCCGAATTCGAGAGTCGCGAGCAAGCTGAAACGGTTTTGCAGAAATTGCCGCAGCGAGGGGTAGTGGTACAAGGATTATTAAGGCATCCGTTGCATGACTGGGTGTCAAGTTGAGTTATTGGGGAGTCGCCAAGTGGTAAGGCAACGGGTTTTGATCCCGTCATTCGTAGGTTCGATCCCTACCTCCTCAGCCACAATCAGGGCAGTGCCCTGCTGTTCTTTTCTGTAAGGGGTTCACGTGTCCTACGATAGCTTGATGGTGTTCACTGGTAATGCCAATCCTAAGCTTGCTGAAGCGGTGGCGCAGCAACTGGACATCACGCTGGGTCGCGCGACGGTCGCTCGATTTTCCGACGGCGAAGTGATGGTCGAACTCCTTGAGAATGTGCGCGGCAAAGATGTGTTTATTCTGCAATCATCCTGCGCGCCAACCAATGATAATCTGATGGAAATCATGGTGATGGCCGATGCGTTGAAGCGCGCTTCAGCCGGGCGCATCACCGCCGCCATGCCGTATTTCGGTTACGCACGTCAGGACAGGCGCCCGCGTTCGGCGCGTGTTGCCATCAGCGCAAGACTGGTTGCTGATATGCTTACCAGTGCCGGTGTAAACAGATTGCTGACCATGGATTTACACTCCGATCAGATTCAGGGATTCTTCGATATTCCGGTCGACAATATTTACGCGAGTCCGATTCTGCTGGCCGACGTGTGGCGCCAGAACTACCCCAATCTGATCGTGGTATCGCCTGACGTGGGCGGTGTGGTACGCGCACGGGCCCTGGCCAAACAACTGGATGCCGATCTCGCGATCATCGATAAACGTCGCCCCAAGCCGAATGTCTCCAAGGTGATGAACATCATTGGCGAAGTCGCAGGACGCACCTGTCTGATCATGGATGACATGGTCGATACCGCCAATACCTTGTGCGAAGCGGCCAAGGCATTGAAGGAGAAAGGCGCGGCGCGCGTGCTGGCTTATTGTACGCATCCGGTATTGTCCGGACCCGCTGTGGGTCGAATTATGGATTCCGCGCTTGATGAGCTGGTGGTGACCGATACCATCCCGTTGTCGGAAGAGGCGAAAAATTGCAGCCGTATCCGCCAACTGAGTACGGCGGAATTGATGGCGGAAACGATACGCCGTATCAATAACGAAGAGTCGGTCAGTTCGCTGTTTACCGAGTAAAAATTTTAGCGGCAGCCATGTTGGTTGCCGTTGTTTGATTCGACTGGTCGCGGTCGATTCTTTTTTGGAGAAGTAAAATGACAACAACATTCAACGCAACAACACGCAAAACGCAAGGTACGGGTGCGAGCCGCCGTCTGCGTAAAGCCGGTTCCGTACCAGGCGTCGTTTATGGTTCAGGCGAAGCCGTCATGATCGAAATGAACCACAACGAGATGTATTACAAGCTGCGTGCAGAATCGTTCCACGCATCTGTACTGACCATGACGCTGGATGGCAAGGAAGAAGCCGTGCAATTGCGCGCCTTTGTCAATCACCCGTTCCGTCAGCAGGTTCAGCATCTGGATTTTCAGCGCGTTGATTTGAGCAAGAAGATTCATATCAAGGTGCCATTGCACTTCATCAACGAAGAAATCGCACCCGGCGTCAAGACCGGCGGCGGCAAGATCAGCCACGTGATGATCGATGTGGACGTCACCTGTCTGCCGGCCGATCTGCCTGCCTTTATCGAGGTGGATCTGGGTGGTCTGGAACTGGGTCATTCAGTGCATCTGGCCGATCTGGCGCTGCCAAAAGGCGTTGAGTTGGCAGCACACGGCGAGCACACCGGCGAAGCAGTGGTCGCGACGGTGCACGTGCCGCGCGGTGCGGTTGAAGCGGTTGTTGCCGTGGAAGCTGAAGCGGCTGCACCTGCTGCCAAGAAATAACAGGATATATCCTTATAAGACCCGCCATTGCTGATCACGGCATGGCGGGTTTTTGTTTTTAAATCATGAATTCAATTCGCCTGATTGTAGGCCTGGGGAATCCCGGCCGCGACTATGAAACAACCCGCCACAATGCCGGATTCTGGTGGGTGGATGAACTCGCCCGCGCCGAGCAGATGAGTTTCAGGTCCGAAACCAAATTTTACGGGCTGCTGGCGCGCGGTGTTGTGAGCGGGCACGAGGTTTTCCTACTCAAACCGCAGAGCTTCATGAATCTTTCCGGGCGTGCCGTCGGCGCAGTGGCGCAGTTCTACAAGGTTCTGCCACAGGAGATTCTGGTGGTGCACGATGAGCTGGATTTGCAGCCCGGTGTTGCGCGTCTGAAAATGGGCGGCGGTCATGGCGGACACAATGGTCTCAAGGATATCATCGCGCAACTGGGGGCGCGCGATTTCTGGCGGCTGCGACTGGGAATAGGCCGTCCTGCCGAGCGCACCGAAGTGGTCAACTACGTGTTGAACGATCCGCGCCGGGACGAACGCGAATTGATCGATGAGGCCATGCGGCAGTCGCTGGATGTTGCGCCGCTGGTCATCGAGGGTCAAACCGAGGCGGCGATGTTGAAACTGCATAGTAAGTGAGGATTTAGGATTGAGGATTGAGTTAAAATCAAAGCAGAGGTTTTTCTCAATCCTCGCTCCTCGCTCCACAATCCTCACTTCACAATCCTGAATTTTTATAGAAAGCATAAGCTATGAGTTTGAAATGCGGTATTGTCGGTCTTCCCAATGTGGGTAAATCCACCCTGTTTAACGCACTGACCAAGGCGGGTATCGCGGCGGAAAATTATCCCTTTTGCACAATTGAACCGAACGTCGGTATCGTCGAAGTGCCGGACCCGCGCATGAGCGAACTGGCCAAAATCGTCAAGCCGCAGCGCATGCAGCCTGCCATTGTCGAATTCGTCGACATCGCGGGGCTGGTGGCGGGCGCGTCCAAGGGCGAGGGGCTGGGCAACCAGTTTCTCGCCAATATCCGCGAGACCGATGCGATCGTCAATGTGGTGCGCTGTTTTGACGATCCGAACGTGATTCATGTCACGGGCCGCGTCGATCCGATTTCCGATATCGAGACCATCATCACCGAGCTTGCGCTGGCGGACATGTCCGTTGTGGAGCGCACGATGCATCGCGATGGCAAGAAAGCCAAGTCGGGTGACAAGGACGCGCAGAAACTGGTGGCCGTGCTGGAAAAGCTGTTGCCGCATCTCAATGAAGGCCGCCCTGCACGCACGTTCGGTTTAAGCGAGGACGACAAGGAAATTCTGAAACCCCTGTGCCTGTTGACCATCAAGCCTGCGATGTATGTGGGCAACGTGATGGAAGACGGTTTCGAGAACAACCCCCACCTTGACCGTCTTCGCGAACATGCGGCGAAAGAAGGTGCGCCGGTGGTGGCGCTGTGCGCAAAGATCGAGGCCGAACTTGCCGATCTTGACGACGCAGACAAGCAGGAATTCCTGGCCGATCTGGGGCTGGAAGAGCCGGGTTTGAACCGCCTGATCCGCACGGGCTATGAACTGCTTGGCCTGCAAACCTACTTCACCGCAGGCGTGAAGGAAGTGCGTGCCTGGACCATCCACAAGGGGGATACGGCACCGCAAGCAGCGGGTGTAATCCATACCGATTTCGAGCGCGGCTTCATTCGCGCCCAGACTATTTCTTACGCCGACTTCATTGCCTGTGGAGGCGAAGCAGGCGCCAAGGAAAAAGGCAAGATGCGCGTCGAAGGCAAGGAATACGTGGTACACGACGGCGATGTGATGAATTTCCTGTTCAACGTCTAACCAATGAATAATTGACGATTGTTAATTATCAATTGTTAACTGTTTTATGACGCCTCGTACCTGGCAATTGTTGCGGCAGCTCGCTGACGGCGAGTTTCATTCGGGAACGGCGCTGGGGCGGCAGTTGGGACTCTCGCGCGCCTCGGTGCACAATGCGCTTGCCGATGTGTCGGAAGCCGGTGTGCAGTTGCAGCGCATACGCGGACGCGGTTACCGTCTGGCCGAGCCCTGGCATGTCCTGGATGGCAACGAAATTGAATGTTGCCTGGGCAGCGATGCGGCGCGTTTTCAGATTGAAATTTTGCAGCAGGCAACTTCCAGCAATACTGAATTGCTTCGGCGTGTCGGCGCTCCAGCCGGTACGGCGCTGGCAGTCGAATTGCAGACCGCAGGACGCGGTCGCATCGGTCGTGTCTGGCATTCGGGTCTGGGCAATGCGCTGACCTTTTCATTGTTGTGGCGCTTCGATTGCGGTCTGAATGCCTTGTCCGGATTGAGCCTGACGGTGGGTATAGCCATTTTTCGCGCACTTGAAAAATTTAACGCGGCGGGTATGGGGCTCAAGTGGCCGAACGATATTCTGGCGCCTGATGGCAAGCTGGGCGGCGTGCTGATCGAGGCGCAGGGCGATATGTATGGCCCGAGTACGGTGGTGATCGGCATCGGCATCAATTGCAGCCTGCCTTTGATGCTCGCTCGGGCAATCGATCAGCCAGCCGTCGCACTTAATCAGGTATGTGCTGCGCCGCCCACGCGCAATCAGTTGCTGGCGGTTTTATTGCAGGAGCTGGCGCGGGTGTTGGATGAGTTCTCCATTGCGGGTTTTGCACCTTTTGGTCGCGAATGGGAGCGTTATCACGCGCAGCAGAACTTGCCCATCCAGCTGAAAATGCCGGATGGCTCATGCGTTCAGGGGATCGCACGCGGCGTGACTGATGCCGGAGAGTTGCGTCTGGAAACGGCACAGGGAGTCAGGCAATTCAATTCCGGTGAAGTGGGGGATGGATCGTGAGGAGATTGCTGATCGATGCGGGTAACACCAACATCAAGCTGGCATGGGTTGATAATGATGACTGGTCGCCTGTGCTGACCCTGCCAGTCAGTCAGGCAGACCAGTTGAACCTTGCCGAATACGGCGCTGTACAACAAGTCTGGGCAAGCAATGTGGCAGGAGCAAGGGTTGCGCAGCAGATCAGTCGTGCCGCGCGGCAGGTGCATTTGATTAAGTCAGAGGCCGCACAATGCGGGGTGCGCAATGGCTATGTAAACGCTGCACAATTAGGCAGTGATCGCTGGGCGGCGCTGATTGCCGCATGGCATCATGTCGGTGCGGCTTGTCTGGTGGTGGGCAGCGGTACGGCAACCACGATAGATGCGTTGAGTGCAAGCGGCGAATTTCTGGGCGGATTGATACTGCCCGGAGTCGAATTGATGCAGCGTAGTCTGGCCGCAGGAACAGCCCAGTTGGGGGTGGCGGGAGGCGGCTATGCCGGCTTCCCGCGCAACACGGCGGATGCGCTGTACAGCGGTTCGATACAGGCCATCTGTGGCGCCATACAGCGGCAGCACGCGTTGCTGGATGCCGCAGCACCCGTGTTGCTGAGCGGGGGTGCTGCGCATTTGTTGTCGCCGCACTTGACGGTGCAGATCGTGGATAATCTGGTATTGCAGGGTTTGTTGTTAATCGCCAAGGAAGCGGATAGAGCATGAAAATATTTTTCTGGCTGTTGGTTGTGGTGAATGTGATTTTTTTTACGGTGATGAAGTCGGCCATTCTGGATGACGCGCAGAGCGCACCGGCGCCGACGCCCTTGCACGCAGAAAAGATCGCGTTGCTGAACGTGGCGAAGCCGGTGGCGCCCGCCTCCGTGCCTGCATCTGCACCTCTGGCGGCATCTGCGGTGGAGGCGACATGTTTCGAATGGGGCGAGTTTTCAGGCGCGGATATCGACCGTGTTGCGAAGAGTTTGAAGGAATTGCAGTTGGGCGATAAATTGAGTCAGCGTGAAGTTGCACATGCGACCGGCTTCTGGGTGTATATCGCACCGCAAAAGGACAAGGCGGCGGTGAGCGAGAAGCTGGCACAGCTCAAGGCGCGCGGCGTGACAGACTATTTTGTGGTGCAGGATGCGGGTGAGTGGCTGAATGCGATTTCGCTCGGGGTATTCAAGACGCGGGAATCGGCGCAGAATTTTCTGGATGGTTTGCGTGCCAGGGATATTCGTACGGCTCAGTTGGGTGAAAAATCCAGCAAAAGTCATACGGTTGTGTTTATGATGAACGGTCTGAATGCACAAATGAGCGACAAACTGACCGTATTACAGAAAAATTTTGCAGCAAGTGAGTTAAAGCGTGTTGCTTGCCATTGACAGGAGTGGGTGAAATCCGGACAATGCCGTCCTCTTCGGTGATATAGCTCAGGTGGTTAGAGCGCAGCACTCATAACGCTGAGGTCGGTGGTTCAAATCCACCTATCACCACCAATACGATTAAAACAGCCGCCCTTCGGGGTGGCTTTTTTATTGCGTTTTTGCATTAAGGTTTTAAAAAACATCAATAAAATCAATGTACAGTTAAACGACGGATTTTGATAGGAAAGCGGCAGAATGCATTCAGGTGCGCACCCCATAGCCACGGTTGAGCAGATTCAACGCATACCAGAACAATACAACGTTAAAACTGACTATTGCCATGAATGCTACGCCCAGATTGACATCCGAGACACCCAGTAAGCCATAGCGAAATGCATTGACCATATACAGGATAGGGTTCAGCATCGAAATGCTCTGCCAGAACGGCGGCAACATCGCAACGGTATAAAACACCCCGCCAAGATAAGTAAGCGGGGTGAGTACAAAAGTGGGAATGACGGTAATATCATCGAAGCTGGTCGCATAGATCGCATTGATCAGGCCGCCCAGCGAGAACAATGTGCTGGTTAGCAACAATACAGAAATGGCAATCCACAGATTATGTAACGGGATCGTGGTAAAAAATAACGACACTACGGTGACCGCGCCGCCCACCGCAATGCCCCGCGCCAGGCCGCCGCCGACAAAACCGATCATGATCAAATAATTTGGCAGCGGCGACACCAGCATTTCTTCAATATGGCGCTGGAATTTAGCACTGTAAAACGAGGCCACCACATTGCCATAGGAGTTGGTGATCACCGCCATCAGAATCAGGCCGGGCACGATGTAATCCATATAATGAAAACCGTTTACATCGCTGATCTGGCTGCCGATCAGCCGGCCGAAAATCACAAAATACAAAGCGGTGGTGATCATCGGCGGCAATATCGTCTGTACCCACAAGCGTGAAAAACGCAGCACCTCTTTCCATAAAATCGCCTTGATCGCGATCAACTGCTCGCGGCCGTTCATGCGACGTCCCTCTTGTTGCCAACCAGACGGATAAATAACTCTTCCAGCCGGTTGGTCTTGTTGCGCAAACTGCGAACCTCAATATTTTGCAAGGATAAAGCCGTAAACAACTGTGTGATGCTAGCCTGAGCAGACACCACCACCTCCAGTGTATGTTTATCCACCAGACTGGCTGCAAAGCCTTGCAATGCAGGGGCTTGTGCAATCGGCAGAATTAGATCCAATACCAGCGTGTGCGTATCCATGCGGCTCAGCAATTGTCGCATGCTGGTGTTTTCCACGATGCGCCCGTTATTGATAATTGCAATATTGCGGCAGAGTTGTTCGGCCTCTTCCAGATAATGCGTGGTTAAAATAATCGTCGTTCCCGCCGCATTGATCTCGCGCAAAAAATTCCACATCGAATGGCGGATCTCGATATCTACGCCTGCGGTTGGCTCATCCAGTATCAGCAAGCGCGGCTCATGCACCAGCGCACGTGCAATCATCAAACGCCGCTTCATCCCGCCCGACAAATCACGCGCATGTTCGCGCCGTTTTTCCCACAACCCCAACTGGTTCAAATACAACTCGGCGCGCTCAAGCGCCAACGGCCGGGCAATGCCATAGTAGCCTGCCTGATTTGCCAGTATCTCGATCACCGGCTCAAACTGGTTGAAGTTGTATTCCTGCGGCACCAGACCAATACTTGCCTTGGCCGATGCCAAATCGCAGTCCAGATCGTGTCCGAATACTTTCACCTTGCCGGCGCTCTTGTTTACCAGTGAAGAGATAATGCCTATCGTGGTGGACTTGCCTGCGCCATTTGGACCAAGCAACGCGAAGAAATCGCCTTGTTCTACCGTGAGGTCTATGCCTTGCAACGCGATAACGCCGTTTTTATAGACTTTGGTGAGATTTTGAATTGATAAGGCAGTAGGCATAAGGTCAGAACATTTTTCAAGGATTCTTATTGTAATGGTTCTGCAAACAATCAGCGGTCATCCCCCTGTTTTATAGACACGATTAACAACTACTTGAAAATATGAATCTCAGCATCGTCTCGATGGATAACTGTCGGGACAGTCAGCAATCAGGCAGGTTAAAAAGTTATCTGAAAAATGCATGAAGGGCCGGGTTGTGGCGGCGTATTATGGAAACCAGCATGCCGCAAAGTGCTACTGCTGATCGAAGTGCAGAATACACCGCAATAAAGATGAGGTTCGTGGCGCCTTAATAGCTAATGGTCTAGATGCGCAATATTTTGCAAGAAAATAGGCATTCCACTATGATGCAATCGCTAGCCATGCCGATAGCTCCATTCGATTGTTCTAATAACGTGCCACATAAGGAGATTCGGACGCTATGTTAATCGATACTTTCACTTTTAAAGCAGGCCATGGATGGTCGGTTGAAACCTTTCCCAATATGGATTCGGAACAGACGCTAGTATATGAACTCATTAATTACGAAACATAATGTCGTGCCATTTTTGTTTCGGCATC
>JAJXTL010000104.1 GCA_021783855.1 Pseudomonadota bacterium | reverse complement strand
CTTCTACAACCGGCAGCGAAAGCAGAAAAGGCTGGGGTATCTGTCACCAGCAAAATTTACGCAGCGATACTATGCAACACTGCTCGCTGCTTAACCCGTTGGACTCTACGATTGACAGCAGAGGTCATAGTTACGTATGTTCAATTTACGACTTTATTAACCTATTTACGACTTTAATAGGTTGGAACACGGCAACACATGCGCGCTGCCCGTCATTCAACCGTAACGGATTTGGCCAGGTTGCGCGGCTTGTCCACATCGGTGCCTTTTTGCAATGCCACGTAATAGGCCAGCAACTGCAGAGGAATGGTGTGCAGGATGGGGCTCAGATATCCCGCATGTTCCGGCATGTGCATGATGTGCACGCCGTCTTCCTCCTGTATATGCGTATCCGCATCGGCAAACACATACAGTTCCCCGCCACGCGCGCGCACTTCGTGCAGATTGGATTTCAGCTTTTCCAGCAGAGCATCGTTGGGCGCGACCGATATCACAGGCATATCCTTGTCCACCAGCGCCAAAGGCCCGTGCTTCAATTCTCCGGCAGGATAGGCTTCCGCATGAATGTAGGAAATCTCCTTGAGCTTCAACGCGCCTTCCAGCGCAATCGGATAATGCAGGCCACGGCCCAGAAACAAGGCGTGGTGCTTCCTTGCAAACTGCTCGGCCAGCTTAGCGATCCTGGGTTCCAGATCCAGCACCTTTTGCGTTGCTGCGGGCAAATGGCGCAAGGCATGCAGATGCTGCTGTTCGCATTCCGCAGTCAAGCGATTGCGCTGCTTGGCCAGCACCAGGGTAAGCAAAAAGAGCGCTACCAGCTGGGTCGTAAATGCCTTGGTCGAAGCAACGCCGATTTCCGGGCCTGCACGCGTCAAGAAACGCAGCTTCGACTGCCTGACCAATGCGCTTTCAGGCACATTGCATATCGCAAGAGAGTAAATGTGTCCCAGTGACTTGGCATGACTCAAGGCCGCCTGCGTGTCCGCAGTCTCACCCGACTGGGACAGCACGACCACCAGTGCGCGAGGATTCGGCACGCTGGTGCGGTAGCGATATTCGCTGGCGATCTCAACCGTGCACTGTATGCCGGCAATCTCCTCCAGCCAGTATCGCGCAACCAGGCCGGCGTGGTAGCTCGTGCCGCAGGCCAGTATCAGTATGCTGTCGATATTCGCAAAGGTAGCCTCGGCCTCGGCCCCAAAAATTCCCGGGATGATGGACTGGCTGTTGCACGCCGATTCGAGCGTGTTTGCAATGGCTTCGGGTTGCTCGTGAATTTCCTTTTGCATGTAGTGGCGGTAATTTCCCAGCTGAACGCTTTCGTTGCTGATCTCGCTGACCTGTACAGGCCGGGTCATCTCAACACCCGCCGCGCTGTAGATCTGGTAGCCCTGCCGGCCGATTTCAACCACATCGCCTTCTTCGAGATAGATCACCTTGTTGGTGACCGGCAGCAGCGCTGAAACATCAG
Organism: Pseudomonadota bacterium; assembly: GCA_021783855.1. Next base: position 8,840 of record JAJXTL010000104.1, on the reverse strand, counting down.
ACGCGATGAAGTTCTCCCCGATGCCTATGCCCATCAGCAAGGGGCTGCCGCGGCGCGCGCAGATAAGCTGATCCGGATTGTCCTCCGCAATGACCCCGATGGCATAGGCGCCCACGAGTTCGGTCAATGCCGACTGCACGGCTTTCAGCAACGGCATGCCGCTTGCATAATGGCTGTGCACCAGATGCGCGATCACCTCGGTATCCGTATCGGAAGTGAATTCATAGCCGGCCTGGGTCAGACGGCTGCGCAAGGATTCGTAGTTTTCGATGATGCCGTTGTGGACGACTGCGATCAGATCGCGGCTCATGTGCGGATGCGCATTGCGCTCGCTGGGTATGCCATGCGTCGCCCAGCGCGTGTGAGCGATGCCCAGACTGCCTTCCGTGCCTGCGCTGATTTGAATGAGCTCTGCAACGCGGCCCGTGCTGCGCAGGCGCTTGAGCTTCCCATCATCGACCACGACCAGGCCCGCCGAATCGTAACCGCGATATTCGAGACGCTGCAATCCTTCAAGCAGAATGGGTACGACATTGCGTTGTGCTACGGCGCCTACAATTCCACACATGGCTATTTTCCCAATTCAATAATTAACGCTTTTTCACTGGACGCAGCCAGCCGCTGATGGTCGTCTGTTTGCTTCTCGACAGCGTGAGCTCGCCTTCCGGCGTATCGCGGGTTATGGTCGAACCCGCGCCTATCGTCGAGCCTTTTGCAATTTTCACTGGTGCGACAAGCTGCGTGTCGGAACCGACAAACACATCGTCCTCAATGACCGTTCTGTGCTTGTTCGCGCCATCATAATTGCAGGTGATCGTCCCGGCGCCGATATTCACCCTGCGGCCTATGCTCGTGTCGCCAATATAGCTCAAATGATTCGCCTTGCTGGCTTGGTTGATTTCGCTGTTTTTGACTTCGACAAAGTTGCCGATGTGCACTGCATCGTGCAGCGTCGAGCCGGGACGCAAACGGGCATAAGGGCCGATCCGGCAGTCCGCACCCACCACGCTGCTGTCGATATGGCTGTATGCGGCGATATGTGTGCCGTCTGCAATCATTGCATTCGTGATGATGCAGTACGCGCCGATTTTCACGTTGTTGCCGAGCGTCACGTTGCCTGTGAAAATGCAGCCGACGTCGATTTCCACATCCCGCCCGCATTCAAGCTTTCCCCTTACATCCAGCCTGGCCGGATCAGCCAGCGTCACGCCTTGTGCCAACAGACGCTGGGCTTCAACCTGCTGCCAGGTTCTCTCAAGCACCACCAGCTGGGATTTGCTGTTCACGCCGTGAATTTCCCACTCGTGGTTGGGCTGCACGGTCTGAACCGCCACACCTTCATCGACTGCCATGCCAACCACGTCCGTCAGGTAATATTCTCCCTGGGCATTGTTGTTCTTCAATTTGGACAGCCAGCTTTTGAGCAGCCTGCTGGGCGCGAGCAGTATCCCGGTGTTGACTTCCCTGATTTCACGCTGCTCTGCGCTCGCATCCTTCTCTTCCACTATGCCGGTCACGTCGCCCTGGCTGTTTCGCACGATGCGTCCGTAACCTGAAGGATCGGCCAAATGCACCGTCAGCAAGGTCAGGCCGCCCCTGAATTTCTGCATCTGGTGCAAGGTTGCCGGCTGGATCAGCGGCACATCGCCGTACAGCACCAGAGTTTGTGTATCATCCTCAATATGCGGTATCGCCTGCTGCACCGCGTGGCCTGTGCCCAGTTGCGGTTCCTGAAGCACGCAGACCGCATCGCTGCCGCGCATCGCTTCCGGCACCGCATCGCCGCCATGTCCATACACCACGCATACCTTCGCCGCACTGAGTTGATGGGCGCAGTTCATGACGCGCTGCAACAGGGACATGCCGGCCAACTCATGCAGCACCTTGGGCTTGTCCGAGTTCATCCTGGTGCCGCGGCCTGCAGCAAGAATAACGACGCTGAGTTGAGTCATAATTCACCCTAAATTGTTGGCATGATTATAAACATAAATGCAGCCTGGCAGATGCACAAGCCGGCAGATTTATCGCGGATTCTGTTTTCGGAATTTCAGGCATAAAAAAAGCAGCCTAGGCTGCTTTTTTTATCGTCGCGCACAATCAATGTCCGACTTGCTTTCTGATCTGCTGTATCGCACGCAGCTGGGCAATCGCCTGCAGCAACTCCGCTTCTGCCTGCGCGTAATCAACATCCGCCGTGCGGTTCTTCAACATTTCCTCCGCAGCCTGTTTCGCCGCGAGCGCACGGGCTTCATCCAGATCCTTGCCGCGGATGGCCGTATCTGAAAGTATCGTCACATGGCTGGGCTGAACTTCAAGCATGCCGCCGGAAACATAAATCAACTCGTCATCCGCCTGGTCGGGACGCTTGATGCGCACCGATCCGGGCTTGATGCGGGTCAGCAGGGGCGCATGCCTGGGATAGATGCCAAGCTCACCCATGATTCCAGGAATCACGACAGACTCGGCAAGCCCGGAAAATATCAGCTCCTCAGCGCTTACAACGTCGACATGTACTGTCATAGCCATGATGTCACCCTTTATTGAAGTGTCTTGGCTTTTTCAACTGCTTCTTCTATGCCGCCAACCATATAGAATGCCTGCTCTGGCAGGTGATCGTATTCGCCGTCGACGATGCCCTTGAACCCCTTGATCGTTTCCTTCAGGGTGACGTACTTGCCTGGGCTGCCGGTAAATACTTCCGCCACGTGGAAAGGCTGCGACAGGAATCGCTGTATCTTGCGCGCACGCGCCACAGCCAGCTTGTCTTCCGGCGCCAGTTCGTCCATGCCCAGAATCGCGATGATGTCGCGCAATTCCTTGTAGCGCTGCAGGGTCTGCTGAACGCGGCGGGCAACGCTGTAATGCTCCTCACCCACCACCAATGGGTCGAGCTGGCGCGAAGATGAATCCAGAGGATCAACCGCGGGGTAAATACCCAGAGATGCGATGTCGCGGGACAGCACAACCGTGGAATCCAGGTGCAGGAAGGTCGTCGCAGGCGCCGGGTCCGTCAGGTCGTCCGCCGGAACATATACCGCCTGTACCGAGGTGATGGAGCCCACCTTGGTCGACGTGATGCGCTCCTGCAGGCGGCCCATTTCTTCAGCCAGCGTAGGCTGGTAACCCACTGCGGATGGCATGCGGCCCAGCAGCGCGGAAACTTCCGTTCCGGCCAGCGTGTAGCGGTAGATGTTGTCCACGAAGAACAGGATGTCGCGGCCTTCGTCGCGGAATTTTTCAGCCATGGTCAAACCGGTCAGCGCCACGCGCAAACGGTTGCCGGGCGGCTCGTTCATCTGGCCGAACACCATGGACACCTTGTCAAGAACGTTGGAGTCCTTCATTTCATGGTAGAAGTCGTTGCCTTCTCGGGTACGCTCGCCCACGCCTGCAAACACCGACAAACCGGAGTGCTGCTTGGCGATATTGTTGATGAGCTCCATCATGTTCACGGTCTTGCCCACACCCGCGCCGCCGAACAGACCCACCTTACCACCCTTTGCGAACGGGCAAACCAGGTCGATCACCTTGATCCCTGTCTCCAGCAAATCGATGGAGGGCGACAACTCGTCAAACTTCGGCGCTTTCGCGTGTATCGGACGGCGCTCTTCGCAGGGGATTTCGCCTGCGTCGTCGATGGGACGGCCCAGCACGTCCATGATGCGGCCCAGCGTTCCTGCGCCCACAGGCACGGAAATCGGGTTGTTGGTATTCACAACCGCCATGCCGCGCTGCAAACCATCCGATGTTCCCATCGCAATGGTGCGAACCACGCCGTCACCCAGCTGCTGCTGGACTTCGAAAGTCAGGCCCTCTTCCGCGATCGAACCTGCTGCGGCCTGCAGCGTCAGTGCATCGTAAACTTTTGGCATATGGTCGCGCGGAAATTCTATATCTACCACCGCACCAATACACTGAACAATCTTACCTTGAGTCATTTGGATTTCCCCGTCTAAATTAATCTTGAGTTTTGCTGTATCTAACTTAGCCTACCGCCGCCGCGCCGCTGACAATCTCGGAAATCTCGCGGGTAATCGCAGCCTGGCGTGCCTTGTTGTATATCAGCTTGAGATCGGCGATGACGCTCTTGGCGTTATCCGATGCAGCCTTCATCGCGACCATGCGCGAACTCTGTTCGGAAGCCATGTTTTCCACCACGCCCTGATATACCAGCGATTCCACGTAGCGTGTGAGCAATTCATCGACGACCGCCTTCGCATCCGGTTCGTAGATGTAGTCCCAGCTGGCCTGGTGATCTCCCAATTGCTCGCCTGTCAACGGCAGCAACTGTTCCATGCAGGGCTCCTGCTTCATGGTGTTTACGAAATGGTTGTAGCAGATGTGTATCGCATCGATTTCACCGGACACATAGGCATCCAGCATGACCTTGACTGCGCCGATCAGGCTTTCCTGGTGAGGCGCATCGCCCAGGCCAACCAGATGAGACTTGACCTCGGTGCCCATGCGGTTCATAAAACCCAGGCCCTTGTTGCCGATCGCGCACACTGCTATGGCTTTTCCTTCCGCACTCCAGGCCTTCATTTTGCCTACAGCCAGGCGAAAGAGGTTGCTGTTCAAGCCGCCGCACAATCCCTTGTCGGATGTGATTAGGATCACGCCGACTTTCTTGATCGTTTCACGCTTGACCAGAAAAGCATGCTTGTATTCTGCGCTTGCGCTTGACAGATGAGCCGCCACTGCCCTGATTTTTTCAGCATAGGGGCGAGCCGCACGCATGCGCTCCTGCGCGCGGCGCATTTTGGCCGCGGCAACCATTTCCATGGCGCGCGTAATCTTGCGTGTATTTTCTACGCTTTTGATTTTCGTGCGGATTTCTTTACTGCCAGCCATTTCTCACCCCGCCTTAATAAACTGCAGTTGCTTTGAATTCCTCGATGGCAGCAGAAAGCAATTTCTCGTTGTCCGCACTCAAGTCCTTCTTGGATTCAATCTCATCCATCAGGGCCTTGTTTTTGGATTTCAGATGCGCATGCAACACGGATTCAAATGCCAGCGCCTTGTTTACCGCCACATCATCGAAATAACCCTTGTTCACGCTGAACAGCGTTACGGCCATCTCGGCGACTGAAAGCGGGCTGTATTGCAACTGCTTCATCAGCTCGGTGACCAGCTTGCCTCGCTCGAGCTGCTTGCGTGTCGCTTCGTCCAGATCGGATGCAAACTGCGCAAAGGCGGCCAGTTCGCGATACTGGGCCAATGCCAGACGCACACCGCCGCCCAGCTTCTTGATCACCTTGGTCTGTGCTGCGCCACCTACGCGCGATACCGAAACGCCCGCGTTGATCGCGGGGCGGATGCCTGCATTGAACAGGTCCGTCTCCAGGAAGATCTGGCCGTCGGTAATCGAAATCACGTTGGTTGGAACGAAGGCTGATACGTCGCCAGCCTGGGTTTCGATGATGGGCAATGCGGTCAGCGATCCTGTCTTTCCTTTGACTTCACCCTTGGTAAACGCCTCGACGTATTCAGCGTTGACACGCGCTGCACGCTCCAACAGGCGCGAGTGCAGGTAGAAAACGTCACCCGGGTAAGCTTCACGGCCGGGCGGACGGCGCAGCAGAAGGGAGATTTGGCGGTATGCCCAGGCCTGCTTGGTCAGGTCATCGTACACAATCAGCGCATCTTCGCCGCGGTCGCGGAAATATTCGCCCATGGTGCAACCCGCATAGGGAGCGAGGAATTGCATCGCCGCCGAATCAGACGCGGTCGCCGCAACGACAATGGTATACCCGAGCGCGCCGTGCTCTTCCAGCTTGCGCACCACGTTGGCAACGGTCGAAGCCTTTTGACCAACCGCGACATAGATGCAGGTCATGTTCTGACCCTTCTGGTTGATGATGGCATCGACTGCAACGGCGGTTTTACCTGTCTGGCGGTCGCCGATGATCAGTTCGCGCTGACCCCGGCCTACCGGCACCATCGAGTCTATCGATTTCAAACCTGTTTGCACGGGCTGATCGACCGATTTGCGCTGAATTACGCCGGGCGCGACTTTTTCAATTTTGTCGGACAGCTTGGCATTGATCGGGCCTTTTCCGTCGATGGGCTGACCCAGTGCGTTCACGACGCGGCCGCACAATTCAGGACCGACCGGCACTTCCAGAATGCGGCCGGTGCACTTGACGGTATTGCCTTCGGTGATGTGCTCGTATTCACCCAGAACCACGGCGCCAACAGAATCCCGCTCCAGGTTCAAGGCAAGACCGAAGGTGTTGCCCGGAAACTCCAGCATTTCACCCTGCATCACATCAGACAATCCGTGCACGCGGACGATTCCATCCGTTACGCTGACAACGGTACCTTCTGTGCGCGCCTGGGTTGCTGCATCAAAATTTTCAATACGACTGCGAATCAAATTACTTATTTCAGAAGGGTTGAGCTTCATCTGAGTTTTCCTTATTTCGATTATTCGAACATTAAGCCAGTGCGTATGCCAATTCAGCCAGGCGGGTATTGGCAGAGCCATCTATCACCTTGTCGCCCATGCGAATCACTATCCCGCCCAGCAAGGCTTTATCTACTGTACAGCTTAGTTTAACTTCCGTGCCCAAGCGGGCTTTCAGCGCTGTAGCTATTTTCTTCTGCTGCTCATCATTCAATGCAAACGCGGAGCTGACTGTCACCTGCGCAGATTTTTCTGCCTCCGCACGCAACAGTTCGAACAACTGGGCGATTTCCGGCACCACGGTCAAACGACCGCTTTGCGCCAGAATCCGGACAAAATTGCTTTGCTCCTTATTCAGCGCGCCTGCCAATTGCAGCATCAGCTCTTCGATCTGGCTTGTTTTGACGCGCGGACTTGTTACCACTGCCTTGACATCTTCATTCGCCATCAGCTCTGACAAAACTTGCATCATGTCAGACCACCCCTTCAGGTCGCCTTGCTTCTGTGCCGCCTCAAAGGCTGCCTGCACATAGGGTCTTGCAATGGTATTGGCTTCAGACATGGCTTCTAAATTTCCGTGACAAGTTTATCGAGCAGCTCGCTGTGCGCCTTCGCGTCAATTTCCCGGCCCAAAATCTTGGCCGCACCGGCAAGAGCGATTTCCGTCACCTGCGTGCGCAACTGTTCCTTGGCCCGGAACACTTCCTGCTCCACCTCGGCCTTTGCCCCATTCAGAATGCGCTCACGCTCCAGATTTGCCTGCACCTTGGCTTCCTCGATCAGTTGATTTGCCCTCGACTCACCGCCGGCTATCGTCGCTCCGGCCTTGTCTTTTGCTTCACGCAAAATTTCGGCCGCTCTCTTGCCAGCCAGCTCCAAATCAAGCTTGCCCCGTTCCGCTTCGGCCAACCCATCCGCAATTTGCTTTTTACGCTGCTCCAGGCCCGCGACTATCGGTGTCCACACGAATTTCATGCAGAACCAAACAAACATGGCGAACATGATGGTCTGACCAAGAAGAGTTGCATTAATATTCATGCGAACAACCTTTCCTTAACGACTTAGTTATGTTTAGCCTGCAACCGCAAACAGCACATACATGGCGATACCGACAGCGATCATCGGAACCGCGTCAACCAGGCCCATCACGATGAAGAACTGGGTACGCAGCATCGGGATCAGTTCAGGCTGACGCGCAGCGCCTTCCAGGAAGCGGCCGCCCAGAATACCGATACCGATCGCCGCGCCCAAAGCGCCCAGACCCATCATCAGTGCGCCGGCTACATACAACAATGCGTGTGCTTGATCCATCTTTACTTCTCCTATTGATTAAAATTAAAGTTTGATACAGATTTTAGTGGTGCTCTTGGTGTGCCATATCCAGGTAGACTATCGTCAGCGTCATGAAAATAAACGCCTGCAATGTCACGATCAAGATATGAAATATCGCCCAAGGCAGGGACAGCGGCCATTGCGCCCAGAATGGCAGAAGCGCAATCAGTATGAAGATCATCTCGCCGGCATACATATTCCCGAACAGTCGCAAGGCCAGCGAGATGGGCTTGGCAATCAGGTTCACTCCTTCGAGCAGCAGGTTAACCGGCGCACCCCATTTCCCGAATGGCTGCAATGTCAACTCGGCGACAAAGCCGCCCAAACCCTTCATCTTGATGCTGTAGAAAACCACCAGCAAAAAGATTCCTATGGCCATCCCGAATGTTGCGTTTGGATCCGTGGACGGAACAAGCTTAAAATGCGGCAATCCCAGAAAATGCGCGAGTTGCGGGACATAATCCACCGGAACCAAATCCATCAGATTCATCATGAACACCCAGAAAAAAACAGTCAGCGCGAGCGGCGCGACCAGGTTGTTCTTGGCAGTAAATGAGCCACGCACGCTCTCGTCGATAAACTCAACCGCCCACTCCACCGCATTCTGCAGGCCGCCCGGCACACCTGCCGTCATTTTTTGGCCGACCCGGTTAAACATCCACAGGAACAAAGCGCCCAGCACAAAAGAAACAAACAGCGTATCCACATTGATCGCCCAGAATCCCATCGCTTTAGCCTGCTCTGCGCCATGGGCAAACCCCAGGCTTCCGTCCGGCAATTTTCCTAAAGTCAAATTTTGAAGATGATGCTTTATATATTCTGATGAGGTTATCGTTTCGCTAGACATGTTTGTTCTATCGCTTAATCATTAATATCCGCGCCATCATTGGCACAACTTGACCCATTACAAACCCACACAACACTGCTATCCCTGGCAACTTTAAAATTGCCATTACGAATGACAGCGATATAATCACCAGCAGAAACCGCCCCATGCTGTTGCGATAAACTGCACGCAACACATCATGCGGCCGGTAGCTCTGTTTTTTTTCGATTTTTGACAGACCGCGAATCAGCGAGATTTCATTGAGCGCGGCTGTTA
>JAJXTL010000103.1 GCA_021783855.1 Pseudomonadota bacterium | reverse complement strand
CGATCTGCAAGCCACTTGGACGCTGCAACGCTGTCCTGTGCGACACCCAGCCCGTTCTCATAACAGTCACTCAGCTTGGCATGCGCTGCGGCGTTTCCCTGAGCGGCGGCCAGACGGTACCACTTGATGGCCTCAACGAAGTCTTGCGGTACGCCCATGCCTGTCGCGTACATCTGTCCGGTATCCAGTTGGGCGGATGAATTTCCCTGCTTGGCGGACAAGGTCAACCAATGCATGGCCTTTTTAAAGTCCTGCGCTACGCCGTTGCCCCGTTCATACATCAAGCCCAGATTAGCCTGAGCCTGAGCATGGCCTTGTTCAGCCGCAGCCAGATACCATTGCAAGGCCAGGGGGTAGTTTCGCTGGATGATCAGACCCTGTGTATACAGCAGACCCAGATTAAACTGAGCGACCGGATCGCCTTTGGCGGCCAGGGGCAGAAACAGCGTGGCGGCGCGGGCTAAATCGCCTGCCTCCTGCGCCCTTTGTGCCTCTGCCAGCGGTTCGGCCTGCGCGACCCCCGACAGCAACAATATCAGAGCAATCAATATCTGCATGAGCGGTTGACTCACACTTTGCGGTAAAGCGATCTGATGGCAGCATAAAATTCGGCCTGGGTGATTTCGATACCATCGCAAAAGAAGCGCGCAGGGTAAGCGCGGTAGATGTGCCGGTTGATTTTGAATGTTTCGCTCATGATCTCTGCTCCTCAGGTTTTACGCGGCTGGGATAGTATGATGGATTCATCATGAAATCCCAGCCGTTTGATGTCAATATCGGCAACGATCGGTAAAACTTTACTTCCTGCATGAATTGCAGGGTGCGGTCGGGTTGCAAGCGAACTGGAAAAAATCCCCCGTCAGGGCTTGCTCTGATTTTTGTGGTAACGGCATTTAACGTGAAACTCGCGCAAGCGTTCGTTTGTCCGGCTTCGCCCCCCTCGCTGCGCTCTCCCCTTTGGAATAACCAGCGACTTACCCGCTTGCGGGCTTAGTCGATTGGCTAGTTGTTTCTCCAGAGGGTATGGGTGAGGGGAACTGGCATGGCAAGTTTCATTATTCAGGGATGGCTACTTGCCATGCACGTTAGAATTTTCCTTGCCAATTTGTTATCATGCCCGAGTCAAACACGAATCAATCTATACGCAATGCAAACCTGTCAATTAAACTTGAAATTCAGCTCTTTTCCCCGATGCGCATCCTGATCAGCAATGACGACGGTTATTTCGCACCCGGACTGGCCTGTCTGGCCGGGCATCTGTCAAAAGTTGCCGATGTCGTGGTTGTGGCGCCCGAACGAGACCGCAGCGGCGCCAGCAATTCCCTGACGCTCGACCGGCCGCTTAAGTTAAGGCGCGCCGCCAGTGGCTTTTATTATGTCAACGGAACGCCGACCGATTGTGTGCATCTGGCGGTGACCGGCATGCTCGATTACCAGCCCGATATGGTGGTCTCCGGCATCAATGCGGGTGCCAACATGGGCGATGACACGATTTACTCCGGGACGGTCGCTGCCGCGACAGAAGGTTTTCTGCTGGGTATTCCGGCAATCGGCATCTCGCTGGTGGGCCGGGAATTGAAAAATTACGATACGGCGGCAAGGGTCGCCAGCGATCTGGTGCAGCGCTTTTCGGGGCAGACGCACCAGACGGCCTGGTTGCTCAACGTGAATGTGCCTGATGTGCCTTATGAACAACTGCAAGGGCTGAGGGTCACGAGGCTGGGCAAACGGCACAAGGCGGAACCTGTGATCAAGGCGCTGAGCCCCACCGGTGAGACGGTGTATTGGGTGGGTGCGGCAGGCGCTGCGCAGGATGCGGGCGAAGGCACGGATTTTTATGCGCTGAGCCAGCACTGCGTCTCGCTGACTCCGTTGCAGATAGACCTGACTCAATACGCTCAGATGGATGCGCTGGGCACATGGCTGGGGCAGCAATGACGCTGCGGTATAACGGCATAGGCATGACTTCAGCCAGAACCCGGCTGCGCATGATAGAACGTCTGCGCGATCAGGGCATCAGGGACGAGGCGGTACTCGCAGCGATGTATGAGGTGCCGCGACATTTGTTTGTCGATGAGGCGTTGGCCAGTCGCGCCTACGATGATGTGTCCTTGCCGATCAATTATGAGCAAACCATTTCCCAACCGTACATCGTCGCACGCATGATCGAAGTGCTGCGCGCCTCATCAACCCGTCCGATCAGGCGGGTGCTGGAAGTGGGCACGGGCTGCGGTTATCAGGCCGCCGTTCTTGCGCATGTATTTCATGAAGTCTACAGCATGGAGCGCATCGCCCCGCTTTATGAGCGTGCCAGAAAAAATCTGGCCGAACTGAAAATCAACAACGTCGTCGTGCACCATGCGGACGGCAGTGCCGGCCTGTCGCAGGGCGCCCCCTTTGACGGGATCATTCTGGCGGCGGCAGCCCCTGTGATGTCGGCGGCGTTGCGCGAACAACTGGCGATAGGCGGGCGTATGGTGCTGCCGATGGGGCGTCAGGAACAGTGGTTGTATCTGGTCGAGCGTGAAGCGCGGGGGTTTTGCGAGTCCAGGCTTGAAACAGTGAAATTTGTACCTCTCTTGATGGGAAAAGCATGAAAAGGATTTTTGCAGGTCTGCTAGTAGCGACCTTGTTGGCTGGGTGCGCATCGAGCGGACATCGTGCGCCGGTAGTCGAACGCGGCGCAGCGGGTACGAAGAACGTTAAAGCGCCAGCAACGGAAAAGTCGGCGGATAAGGACTGGCGGCCCAGAGTTTATGTGGTGCAAAAAGGTGATACCCTGTTTGCCATTGCCTTCAATTATGGTCTTGATCCGCGCGAACTGGCCGAGTTGAACGGGATACAGGACCCCAATCTGATTCAGGTCGGACAGCAGATCAAGCTGTTCCCCGCTACGACCGGGACTGCCGTTGAAACTCGTCCGGCCCAGTCGCTGGTGAAAGATCAACCCAAGGTTGTGAAATATCCTTATAGTGAAGCCGCTGTTGCGAAGGCTGAAGCGGTGCAGGGTGAAAGCCCCCGTGTTCCGGTGCTTGCCAAAGTCGAAGCCAAACCTGAGCTCAAGTCCGAAGCCAAACCTGAAGCCAAACCGGAAGCTCAAGCCGTGAGTCAGGCTGGCGGAGAAGATGCGCTGGAATGGAGCATGCCGACTCAGGGCAAGCTGATTGGCGGTTTTTCCGAAGCAGACAATCGCAAGGGTATTGATATTGCCGGCAAACTCGATCAGCCGATTTATGCCAGTGCGCCCGGCAAGGTGGTGTACAGCGGCAGCGGTTTGCGTGGTTATGGTAAGTTATTGATTATAAAGCATAATAAAACTTATCTTAGCGCTTACGCGCACAATGATAAATTGCTGGTGAAAGAGGGGGATGTTGTCACGCGCGGTCAAAAAATTGCCGAAATGGGTAATTCCGACAGCGATCAGGTCAAGTTGCACTTCGAGGTGCGCCGTTTGGGTAAACCGGTGGACCCGGCGAACTATCTGCCACTCGGCAAGCCCTGAGCAATTCTGATGCAGGTTTGCGAGGATGCACGACAGACGATAATTTGCTGTCTGTTCGTCGAAACTATATAATATATAACTATATGATTATTAACGAAATTATTTAAGAATTTCATATGAAAAATCAAAAGCAAATCGAGAGTCTGACAGCAGAGAATATCCTTAAAACCATCCGCATCCCGCCTTGTCCCGAGGTGGTGCTGGCGCTGATGGAAGAAGCGCGTCAGGATGAAGTGGATTTTACCAAACTGGTCAAGCTCGTCAGTGGTGACGTGGCTCTGGCAGCTTCCATGTTAAAAACTGCCAACTCGCCGTTTTTTGCCTTGCGCAACAAAGCCAACTCGGTTCAGCAGGCGGTGTCGGTGCTTGGGCTCAAAAATCTGATACAGATCGCGAGGGGATCAGCGCTGCAAAACGCATTGGGGGGTGAAAAAATACATATGGAACGCTTCTGGGAACGATCCAATTTCACGGCAGTGGTGGCCGCCAACATGGCGGGCCATGTAGCGGGCATCTCCCGTGAGGACGCTTATACTTACGGCCTGTTTCACGACTGCGGCGTTCCCGTCCTGATGGCGAAATTTTCCGAGTACACAGAGAAACTGGCCGTTTCAAACAGAACCGCAGAGCTCGTCATCCACATCGAAGATCAACATTACGCTACCAATCACGCCATCGTCGGCAACATGCTGGCCCGCAACTGGTGTCTGCCTGAGTCTATCTGCCAGGCGATACTGGTGCACCACGACCCTACCATTTTCACCCACAGCAATGACCGTATCCTGCCGGTGGCGTGCTCACTGGTTGCCATACAGCTGGTGTCCGAGCACATAGTCGCGGCCTTCCAGGGTAAGCCCGATGATGCGGAATGGCATCTTGGCGGACAGCTGGCTCAGGATTATCTCGGTCTGAACGGCGATGATATGGCGGATATCAGAGAAGATGCGTTGACGGAGCTGGAGGAGGCGCGCGCCTACCGCTGATGAGCATACTCAATGTAATCGACCATGACCGCAACAGCGCGGCACTGCGCTACGTTTATCCTGTGGTGTCGCGCCGCGCGGGCGGCGTGTCGGTCGGTATCAATCTCAATCCCAACAATGCCTGCAACTGGCGCTGCATCTATTGTCAGGTGCCCGGTCTGACGCGCGGCACCGCACCGCCGCTGGATATGGCGCTGCTGGAAGCCGAGCTGCGCGCCTTTTTAGCCGAACTGCTGCAGGGCGATTTCATGCAGACTCGTGTTCCGGAAGGTGCGCGGCGCATCAACGATATCGCCTTGTCCGGCAACGGTGAGCCCACCAGTGCAGCCGAGTTCTTACAGGTCATCAGGCTGCTCGCTCGCGTGCGTCGTGAGTTGTCCATTCGCTCTGGCTCGGGACAGGCTTTGCCGGAAACGGTAAAAACCGTGCTGATTACCAACGGCAGTCTGTTGCACCGCGATGATGTAAAGCTGGGCCTGCGTGAAATGGCTGAAATCGGCGGCGAAGTGTGGTTCAAGCTGGATCGTGCAAGCGAGGCGGGCATGCTGCGAGTCAACGACACCCATGCACGCATCGGAAAAGTGCGCGAGAATCTGATTTCGTCGATCGCCAGCTGTCCGACCTGGCTGCAAACCTGCTGGTTTGCACTGGATAATGAACCGCCGTCCAGGCAGGACGAGGAAGACTATCTGAGCTTTGTGGCAGAACTGCTGCGTGACGGATATGCGCTGCAAGGTGTATTGCTCTATGGTCTGGCACGCCCTTCGCAGCAGGCCGAAGCGCCGCGTCTGTCTGCCTTGCCTGCCAGTGCGCTTCAGGCTTTCGCCGAGCGCATCACCAGCCTGGGTTTACCCGTCAAAGTCAGCGCTTAGTTTTCAGGTATCTGATCAGCATGGACTTTAACCGGGACTATCTGCTGCAATCTCCGATTTTTGCGCCGCTGCATCCGGTTATTGCCACCCTAATGACTGAGCGATTTCCCGGGCTTGAAGAATTGAATGCGCAACTTTTGGCTCATCCTATTGCTGTGCAAACCGGTCGTGAGCTGCGCTTCGTGGAACAGGCTGCCGGCAAGTTGGCGTTTGAGGCGCAATACGAGCCGCGCTGTTATTTGACGGGTGAGGTACAGACGCGCAGAGATAACTGGCATGATTTGCTGAACGCGCTGGTGTGGCTGACCTTTCCCATGGCCAAGGCGGCGATCAATGCGCGGCATTACCGGGCACTGACGGCGAGTGCCCCGCAGACCCATAGTCAGCGGGGCGCTACGCGCGATACCAATACGTTGCTGGATGAATCGGGGGTAATCGTGGCCTATGCCGACGACGAATTGGCGGGATTGCTGCGAAATTTTCAGTGGCGTGAATTGTTCTGGCAGCGGCGTGAGCAGGTTCAAAGCAGCCGCTTCGACAGGGCTTTTTTGAGCGAAGCCGAAGGACTCAGGACAGGCATGGGCTTCTATCTGTTCGGTCACGGTCTGTATGAGAAATCCTTGCGGCCATACATCGGCATGACAGGGCAGGGGCTGCTGCTGGCGGTGGAACAGGAATTCTTCGACTGGTCCAAAATGCAGCAACTGGCGTATCTGGATAGTCGTGTGGCGGATTATCTTGCCGATCCCGGGCATTGCCTCTCTACCGGAGAGTTGTCTCCCGTGCCGCTGCTGGGCGTGCCGGGATGGTGGGCGAGCAATGAGTTTGCAACTTTTTACGACAATACGGCCTATTTTCGTCCCGGCAGGCGCAAGTCGGTTGCAAGCGGAATTTCAGGAATGAACCGGGGAGCGGAAGAATGATATTTATCAGGTAATTGTAAATTGACCGGCGAACAATCATAATTGCTTCGTTTTTTACTTCTGAGGTGGATATGCTCTTCTTTGACATGTTTCGACACGACCCTGAGTACATTGAAATTAAAGCCGGTGACCTGTTGTTCAGGGAGGGGGATCGCGGTGATGAGATGTATATCCTGATAGAGGGTGAGGCTGAAATCACCATTTCAGGGGTGTTCTTCGAAAAGTGTGTGCCCGGAAGTTTTATGGGGGAGCTGGCTGTCATTGACGGCTCTCCGCGTTTCGCCACGGTGAGCGCATTGACAGACTGCAAATTTGTCGTCGTTGACAGCAAACGCTTTCATTTCCTGGTGGACGAAGCGCCTCACTTTGCCATCGATGTGATGCGCGTCATGGCGAAGCGAATCAGAAATTGCGATCAGCGCATCCTGGCACAAGCGCAGGGTTCGTCCGGCCGTCGGGAACTTGCCGAGGCTTAACCATGAGCAAACTGCCGGATCATGCACGACTCGACCGTATTGTCACCGAGGCACGCAGGCTGAGTGAGTTGCGTGAGGCCGGCTATCGCGAACGTGCGCTTAAATTATATCCGTGGATATGCGGTCGATGCGCACGGGAATTTTCCGGGGTGCGACTGCGTGAGTTGACGGTGCATCACAAAGACCACAACCACGACAATAATCCGGCGGACGGCAGTAACTGGGAGCTACTCTGTCTGTACTGTCACGATAACGAACATTCGCGAGTTCTGGAAGAGGAGCAGCGCAGGCGTGGCGCAGAGCATCAGGCTGTGGCTACGCACAATCCCTTCGCCAGTCTTCAGGCGATGTTGAAGAAAGAGTGAAATCGGTGATGCACGCTCTGAGATAACGAGGCGAGACTTGCCCCGGTTATTTGGCCGAAACTTTCGTACTGGATGACTTAAACCCGGTTTTGCTGTCACACTACCATCTTTTCGAGACACCCCCGATGAATCAGGATATTCCGCAAACCATACTGCTGGCCGACTATGCGCCGCCGCCTTTTCTGATCGATACGGTTGATCTGGATGTCAACTTTCAGAACGGCGCGGTAATAGTGACATCGCTGCTGACAATGCGCCGCAATCCGGCGGTGAACTTGCATGACGCACAACTGATGCTTGACGGCGAAGAGCTGGAATTGCTGAGTTTATCCCTCGACGGTATCAAACTGCCCGCCGACCGTTATCAGTTGAGCGCCGCTCGATTGGTGCTGGGCGACATGCCTGATGCCTTTAATCTTGAGACGGTGAGTCGCATCTATCCCGACAGCAATACCCGGTTATCCGGCCTCTATCGCTCAGCCAACGGCTATTTTACCCAGTGCGAAGCACAGGGATTTCGGCGCATCACCTGGTTTATGGACAGGCCGGATGTGATGTCGCGCTATACCGTCACCCTGCATGCCGACAAGGTTTTGTACCCTCAGTTGCTGGCCAACGGCAATCCTACAGCCTGCGGCGATGAGCAGGATGGCCGCCACTGGGCCAGATGGCAGGACCCGCACCCCAAACCCTGCTACCTGTTTGCCATGGTTGCCGCACGCCTCGACGTGCTGCACGACAGTTATCGCACTACGTCCGGCCGCGTGGTTCAACTGGCGATCTACGTTGAACATGACAAACTTGATCAGTGTGGATACGCCATGTCCGCGCTGAGAAAGGCGATGCAGTGGGATGAGGAGACTTTCGGTCTGGAATGCGATCTTGATCATTACATGATCGTCGCGGTGAGCGACTTCAATATGGGAGCGATGGAAAACAAGGGGTTGAACATTTTCAACACCAAATTTGTGCTGGCACGGCCCGACGTTGCCACCGATATGGATTTCGAGAATATCGACAGGGTGGTGGCGCACGAGTATTTTCACAACTGGACCGGCAACCGGGTGACCTGTCGCGACTGGTTTCAGCTCTCGCTCAAGGAGGGGCTGACCGTTTTTCGCGATCAGGAATTCGGTGCTGACGTACATAACCGTTCAATAGCCCGCATTCGCGAGGTGCGCGGTCTGCGTGCCGCCCAGTTTCCCGAAGACGCGGGCCCGATGGCTCATCCGGTGCGGCCTGCCTCGTACATCGAAATCAATAATTTTTATACTGCGACCATCTACCAAAAAGGTGCCGAAGTGGTGCGCATGATCCATACCCTGACAGGCAAGCAGGCCTTTCGCCTGGGCATGGATCTGTATTTCGCCCGGCACGACGGACAGGCGGTAACCTGCGATGATTTTGTGGCCGCCATGAGCGATGCATCGGGAGTCGATCTTGGTCAATTCATGCGCTGGTACGAACAGGCCGGCACGCCGCATGTCGCTGCTGCGGGCAGCTACGATGCAGCCAATAAGCGCTATATACTGAATTTGTCCCAGTCCATGCCGGGGCATGCGGATATTCCACCGTTTCATATTCCCGTCAGCATCGGACTGATCGGCCCGGACGGGGAGGACTTGCCGTTGCGTCTGGCGGGCGAGAGTATGTCAGGCGGTCTGCTCTCGCTGCACCATGCGACGCAGGAATATATTTTCGAGGATATTGCACAAGATCCGGTGCCCTCGCTGCTGCGGAACTTTTCGGCGCCGGTCGTGCTCGATTACGCATACAGCGACGCTGAGCTTGCCCATTTGCTGGCGCACGACAGCGATTCCTTCAATCGCTGGGAAGCAGGCCAACGCCTGGCTGGACGCCTGATTATTGCGGCTACCCGCGCCCTCAGCGCCGGTGGTGAGCCCGACTGGCCGACAAGCTTCGCGCAGGCGGCAGCGAAGGTGCTTGCCGATGTCGATCCGGCCTTTGCTGCCGAGGCCTTGTCGTTGCCAAGTGAAGTGACGCTGGCCGAACAACTGGATGTGGTTGACCCGGACGCCTTGCACGCCGCCCGCAACGGACTGCGCCGCTACCTTGCCGAACAATTGGGGACGGAATTGCAGTCCTGCTATGAGCGACTTGCATCTCGTGACGCCTATCGGTTCGATGCGCTTAATGTGGGCCGCCGCGCCTTGCGCAATCTCTGTCTGGGCTATCTGACTGAGGCGGATAGTGCATCTGCCCGTGAGCTGGCGCGGCAACAGTTTTATGCCGCCGACAATATGACCGATCAGTTCGCAAGTTTGGCGGCATTGGCTCAGTGCGAGGGCGAGGTGCGTCAGGAAGTGATGGATGCTTTCTATCAGCGCTGGCAAGGCGAGCCTCTGGTGGTCGACAAATGGCTGCAAGTCCAGGCCAGCAGTCGCAGTCCAAATACGCTGGCTGACGTTAAGCGGCTGGTCAAACATCCGGCGTTCGATATGCGCAATCCGAACAAGGTCTACGCGTTGCTGCGCGCATTCGGTGGCAATCATGTGCGGTTCCACGCCTTTGACGGCAGCGGTTACCGGTTTCTCGCCGAACAGACCTGTCTGATTGATGCCATCAACCCGCAAGTTGCGGCCCGTCTGGCCCGCTGTTTCGACCGCTGGAGCCGGTTCGATGCGGGCCGTCAGGCGCATGCTCGCGCAGCGCTTGCAATGCTGGGCAATCATGTCGGCCTGTCGCGGGATGTGTTTGAAATCGTCGAGAGATTGTCCCGATAGGACGAGCGCGCGTCCAGGCAGAGCCGTCAGAAGCGGGCGTTTTGAATTCCTGCGTTACCGTGAAAGTCGCGAAGCAATTCGTTTGTTCCCTCTCCCTCCGGGAGAGGGTTTGGGTGAGGGCGCCGACCGGCGCAAGCACTTATGTTCAGGAGTGGAGCTTGCGCCATGTCGGTTAGTCAAAACGGTTTCGTGGTGTCACGTTACCGTATTGCAGTAGTTCGTGAAGTGATACAACTACTTGATTCTATTGGTGGGCGGTACTGGGTTCGAACCAGTGACCCCTGCCGTGTGAAGGCAGTGCTCTACCGCTGAGCTAACCGCCCTTCGCGAAGTCGCGAATTTAAGCATGCCGCCCGGGCAGCAGTCAATTTATTTATGCGGAAGACAGACAAAATCCGTAAAATGCGCCCCTCTTTTCGTACTTTCCGACTTATATCATGACTATACGTACCCGTTTTGCTCCCAGTCCGACCGGTTATCTGCATATAGGCGGCGCGCG
>JAJXTL010000008.1 GCA_021783855.1 Pseudomonadota bacterium | reverse complement strand
ATCCCCATTGATAACTGCGTCTGGATCATCGTTCTCTCTTCGATACTCATCTGCTTGTATATTTTTCCCATGCAACATTTTCCTCTAAAAATGTTGCACTTGGTTTTTGAGCGCGCCCTTAATAAAAAAATCTTTTGCAACAGTTAAATTCTTTGTGTAGATCGTATCCTCATCTGGTGCATGACGGCTTGAATCTTCAAGAAATATTCTTTTCTTCAAAAACTCATAGCTGGGATTGTCTTTTTCATAACCAAAAATATATGATCTAACTTGACCACTCTCAAGTTTTGAATCGTAAATATACTTACGACGTATGTCATCAATAGGAGTGAAATTTAGCGGTGTGTGATCACTAGCTTCAATTATGGCAGTTAATAAAATAACTATAGTTGTCAGTCGTTGCTGCCCATCAACCACATAGTAAGGCTTATATCGGCGAGACTTGATGATCCATCGATCTTCATCCCATTGCGCCCATGATGTATCTGGGACAGATTCAAGTGTTAGAACTCCTGTGTAGTGCAACTCTTCTCCATTAATTTGTTCCAGATCGAGCCAAAAGTCATTTAGATGTTCTAATTGCCATGCATATCCACGTTGATAATCTGGTATGCGAAATAAAGTCTCAGTAAAAATCTTCGATACTGTAAAAAGTTCTGTTTTCATCGACACCTCATTTACGGCAAACTATTTACCCCGTCCAATTAACAACACGGGGGGCTCTAATTCCATACCTCGCAATTTACCAGCAATATGCTTTCATTGATATATTTTGAAAAAACCGGCTGGACTCAGACTTCCAATATCCGGTTATTTTCATAACGCGATCTGTGAGTTTCGCCCTCCCCCCTGATACCGCAAACCGGATGCACCTTCCCACTTACCACTCACTACTTACCACTTTGCATGTCCTTGATTCTGTTAAAATCGCACCATGAGTAAATTAACACTGGATCGCATCCTGCATACGCAGGGTTTTGGCACGCGCAAATGGTGCCGTCACCTGATCCTCTCGGGCGATGTCGGTATCAAAGGAATGCCTTACACCGACACGAATACGCAAATTGAAACGGACGGACTGGAGTTCACGGTTTTCGGCGAACCACATACGTTTCGCCATCAGGTATATATCGCGCTGAACAAACCAGCCAATTTCGAATGTTCCAGAAAGCCCAGTCATCACCCCGGTGTGCTGACTATCCTGCCGGATCAGTTCACGCTGCGCGATGTGCAGCCTGTCGGTCGTCTCGATCACGACACCACGGGGCTGTTGCTGATGTCCGATGACGGCGCGTTTATCCACACCCAGTCCTCCCCCAAACATCATGTGCCCAAGGTGTATGTCGCCACCACCCATGATCCGGTGACGGAAGAGTTGATAGTACGGCTGTTAAATGGCGTGAAACTGCACGACGAACCTGGCACGCTGGCGGCGCAAACCTGCCGGATGCTGGATGCGCATCATCTCGAAATTGTGCTGGAGCAGGGCAAATATCATCAGGTCAAGCGCATGCTGGCGGCAGCCGGCAATCATTGCACCGCGCTCAACCGTTCGCAGATCGGCAATCTGAAACTGGCCGAGTTGAATCTTGCGCAAGGCGAGTGGTGTTATCTGGATGCGGCACAACTGGCGAAACTTGCCCCGCCTTTTGTAGGTGTAAATCTCTAGAAATTCAGATTTTAGGGATGAGGCGCAAGGAGCCGCGCAGCGAATGACGAGAAAACGTAAGTTTCTGCGAAGGCTTTATAGGGCAAATTTAAGACGTAGCTACATATCAGGTTGATAGACGCACCCGCAAGGAGTAGGCCGTGCGGTTCCCGCAGCAAAAGCTGCGACCGCTACGCACAGAAATGAGCGAGCACGCGACACCGCGACTCGCCATAAAAATGAATTTATAGAGGTTTACATGGCAATACAATGGTTTCCCGGTCATATGACCTCCGCCCGCCGCAAGGCCGGCGAGACAATGGAGTTCACCGACGTCATCGTCGAAGTGCTGGATGCGCGCGCGCCCGAAGCGAGTTGCAACCCGATGATCCGGGAGCTGCGCGAACACCGCCAGCGCCCGTGCCTCAAAATCCTCAACAAGATCGATCTGGCAGACCCGGCCACCACGACCCAATGGCTGGATTTTTACAACCGCCAGCCGGGCGTCAAGGCCGTAGCGCTCTCCTGCAAAAGCCCAAGCGACGCGGCAAAAGTGCCAAAGCTGTGCCAGCCGCTGGCGCCGCACCGCGACAGCACGCACAAACCGTTGCGCCTGATGATCATGGGCATCCCCAACGTCGGCAAATCCACGCTGATGAACATGCTGCTGGGTCGGCGTGTCGCCAATGTCGGCGACGAACCGGCGGTGACCAAATCGCAGCAGTGCCACAAGATCAACGACCAGATGACGCTGACCGACTCGCCCGGCCTGATGTGGCCCAAGATCGAATATGAGGAGGACGGCTTCATGCTCGCCGCGATCCACGCGATCGGCCGCAACGCGGTCATCGAGGAGGAAATCGCCGAACATCTGGCTGATAACCTGCTGGCGCGCTGTCCGGAACGGCTTGCTGAGCGCTTCGGCTTCGATACTGCCGGGATGGACGGCGTCGACGTGATCGAAGCGGTGGCAAAAAGGCGCGGCTGTCTGATCAAGGGTCGTGGTGCAGAACTGGATCTTGAAAAGGCCTCCATCATCCTGCTGACCGAATTTCGCGCCGGAAAACTGGGCCGCATCAGTCTGGAATCGCCCGCGTCGCGCGAAGCCATGATCAAGGACGCGCTGGAAAACCCCGTCAAACCGCGCGTGCATTCCTTGCGCGGTGAATCCGATGAAAATGAATAAACCATGAAAACGCCGAAACGTATCCTGCCGCTGGTCGAAGACGGTCTCGTCGATGCGGTGTTGCGCCAGCTGATGAGCGGCAAGGAAGCCACCGTGTATGTCGTGCAGTGCGGAGATGAGGTTCGCTGCGCAAAAGTCTACAAGGAAGCCAATCAGCGCGGCTTTCATCAGGCGGTACACTACACCGAAGGACGCAAGGTCAAAAACAGCCGCCAGGCGCGCGCGATGGAAAAAGGCTCGCGCTATGGCAGGCAAGAGCAGGAATCGGCCTGGCAACGTTCCGAAGTCGATGCCTTGTACAAGCTGGCCGCGGCCGGCGTGCGCGTGCCGCACCCTTTCGGCTTTTACGAGGGCGTGCTGCTGATGGAACTGGTGACGGATGAAAATGGTGCGGCGGCGCCCAGACTCAACGATCTGGAACTGACAGCCGAGCAGGCGCGGGATTTTCACGCCAGGCTGATACGCGAAGTGGTGCTGATGCTGTGCGCCGGCATTGTGCATGGCGATCTGTCCGAGTTCAACATACTTGTCGACGCGCAGGGACCTGTCATCATCGATTTGCCGCAGGCGGTGGACGCTGCCGCCAACAATAACGCCAGCCGCATGCTGGAGCGGGACGTTGACAACCTGGCCAATTATTTCGCGCAGTTCGCACCCGAACTCAAAGAGACACAGTACGCCCGCGAAATCTGGGCGATTTACCAGCGCGGCGAACTGCTGCCCGACACGGCGCTCACCGGTCGCTTTAAAGAAAACAAGAAGGCCGCCGACGTGTATTCCGTAATGCGTGAAATCACCTCTGCCCGCGACGATCACGAAGCCAAATTACGCTATCAGCAGATCAAGCGCGAAGAAGGCAGATAATATGAAACTCGCACAGCAACGAACCTTATCCCTCGCCCTCAGGGAGAGGGAGAACGGGGGTGAGGGAACGATCATGGCATGTTTTATCATGGATGGCTTTCTTGCCATGATCGTTAAGTGAGCGATTACCCCGTTATTTCATGGCAGGAAGCCGATGTCGAACAGTCCGTGCGCTGGCGTTCGGAAAGCAACGCGCCGCCGCCCAAACGAGTCGCGATTGCCGACGACCGCATGACAGCGGATGCGGCATATCGTCTGGCCTGTGAAGGTACAGCTTTGCTGTGGCGCGGGGATTTTCAGAATGCCCGCCAGTTGCTTCAAGCCATGGCGCGTCGTGCCGATGAAAAACCGCGCAAAGCAAAAGCTGCCCCCTCTTCAACCAACGGGCAAGCACGTTTCCCTCACCTCAACCCTCTCCCGGAGGGAGAGGGGGCAAACGAACGCGTAAACGAACTTCAAGCTAAGGAAGCATTCCATTTTCATCGCCAGGCCAGATCACAGCGCGCACGCACTTTGGGGATGCTGCTTATGCCTTTCAATAGCGATCACAGCATTCCCCTGCGCCGCGCACCGGATGCGCGTCTGGCCTGTGAGGAAGCGTACGGGCCTGCCACAGAGCCTTACATCGCCTCGCTGCGCGAACTGCTGGGACTGATCAGCGCACATGAGTGGCGCAAAAACGGTGTTGAAATTTCTATACTGGGCTCCCGGATTCATCCGCATTACGGCGTGTTTGCACCGACGCGCGGCGAATACGTTAATCTGGTGGCGGAAGCACCCCTGCCCGAATTGACCAGAACGCTTTCCGTCGCTTTCGATATCGGCACCGGCACCGGCGTGCTGGCCGCCGTGCTGGCGCATCGCGGCATTGAGCACATTATCGCGACCGATCGGGACCCGCGCGCCTTGGCCTGCGCACGCGAAAATCTGGCACGGCTGAACACACAGGTTGAAGTTATACAAGCCGACCTGTTTCCCGAAGGGCGGGCGACGCTGATCGTCTGCAACCCGCCCTGGGTGCCTGCGCGCCCCGGTTCACCGCTGGAGTACGCGGTATACGATCCGGACAGCCGTATGCTCAAAGGATTTTTGGGCGGGTTGGCCGCCCACCTTGAAACGGGCGGAGAGGGCTGGCTGATACTCTCGGATCTGGCCGAGCATCTGGGGCTGCGCACCCGCGCCGAATTGCTGGCGCTCATTGAGACAGCGGGGTTGCAGGTGCTGGGCAGAATCGATGTAAAACCTCACCACCCACGTGTTTCTGATGCCGACGACCCGCTGCACGCGGCGCGAAAAGCAGAACTCACCACGCTGTGGCGGCTGGCAGTCAAATAAGAGCTATAATCAAACCGGGTATTCAGGTAAGCAAGCAGAACTTGCAGCGCTCTTTTCGGGCTGCGCAAATGTCATGACGTTGCAGGATCGATCGCTGTCAAAGTCCTTGCGCAAAATCGTGAGAAGTGAAGGCGTAGGCGTCCGCAGTTCACCTCTCCAAGCGAAGAAGGAATATGGCCATTTACCCCATTACTTTGTCTCCCATAGCAACGCAGTTGCCCATGTCAGATGCGGACCCCATAGTCGGCGGCCGCGTAGAGCTGCAACTCCTCACAACGCTCAAATGCAACCTGAAATGCAGCTACTGTTCAATGAGCGTAGGCGAGGTGCTCGGCTCCCAGACCGAACTAAAATACGATATTGAACAACTCGCCGCCTTCATCGAACGTAACCTTGGCGGCAAGGAGATCTACGTTACATTCTATGGCGGCGAACCCACCCTCAACCGGAAAATGATGGAAATGGTCATGCGACGTTTCCCGTCATTTCGCTATCAATTGCAGACAAACGGCACGCTGCTTGACAGTCTGCCAGACTGGATGTTGCAAAGGTTATCCAACGTTCTGGTTTCCATTGATGGCGGAGAACAGACTACGGACGGTTACCGCGGTCGTGGCGTATGGCGCCAAGTGAACAAGAACGTGAACCAGGTACGCGGCCTGCTTGGTGGCAGTGTCACCGCACGCGTGACCTGGGGACATCCCGACACCAGCTTCGAGGAGCTTGACGAACTCGCGGAATCCTTCGATTACCTGTACTGGCAGTTCGTTGCCGACGAGCAATATTCCGGGAGCTCTCTGGACAAGCGGAAGGCAGTACTGATTCAGCTCATCGACAAGTTTTTCCGAAGCATCGACAAGTTATACCCGTTGATTCCGATTATGGGCATCGTGCGCAACAAAGTGTTGCCAAACCGCGCTAGAGAACTCTACGCCGGTCAAACCCAGTGCCGTGTCTCGACACACATTATCAACGTGATGCCGGATGGCAAAATATTTCCTTGCCCTGATATGACATACATAGCGAGTATGCAGATGGGCGAGATACAAGGCAACTGGCTGAACAAGAGCCCGTTGCAGCCACATCCCGACATGCCATGCGCCAGCTGCGAAGCCTATTCATGGTGTCGCGGCAATTGCATGAAGAACCTCTACCTGGGATACGTTAAGCAAGACGAGCACTACCGGGTAAACGTGGTCGAGCCGATTTGTGAATTGGTACGCTTCATGGGCCGTGAGATCGACAGGCATGACCCCCAAGCATGGTTTGCAAAGTCAGCTCTCAAGGTGAGGAAGGAGCTGATTGACGCGGAGGTTTACGAGTATGTAGAAATCATGCCGTAAAGATGCGCTGCATGCGACGCGAAAGGCCGAACTCACCTCGCTGTGCTGGCTGACAACAAGCAATCGATAATTATCAACTGACAATTATCAATTGTCGACCGTGTCGACGTTCAATTGCAGCCACCATTCGAGCAGTGCCAGATGCCACAGTTTGCTGCCCTGTATGCGCGTGAGATAGGCCTCCGGGTCGGTCAGCAGCTTTTCCACATAGTCGCGCCGGTACAGGCCGCGCTTGATGCATGCCTCTGAATTCAGGATTTCGCGCATCTTTTCCAGAAATTCGCCTCTGACATGCTTTAGCGCCGGCACCGGAAAATACCCCTTGGCGCGGTCGATCACCGCGTCAGGAATCAGACCGCGCGCCACCGCCTTGAGCGGAAACTTGCCGCCTTCATTGAGTTTCAGCGACGGCGGCATTTTTGCCGCGAGTTCAACCAGCTCATGATCGAGAAACGGCACGCGCGCTTCCAGCCCCCAGGCCATGGTCATGTTGTCTACGCGTTTGACCGGATCGTCCACCATCAATCGCGTCACGTCCAGCCGCAACACTTCATCGAGAAATTCATCCGCACCCGGCTGTTGCAACTGCTCGGCGACCCAGGCGCCCGTCACGTCCGGCACCGCGTAGGCATCGCTCATCATTTCCAGATATTCCGCATGATCGCGGTCGAAATAATGCCGTGAGAAGCGTTCAAGCGGCGTACCCGTTTCCTGTTCCATGCGCGGATACCAGAAATAGCCTCCAAACACTTCATCCGCCCCCTGACCTGCCAGCACCACTTTCACTTCCTTCGACACCCGCTCGCCCAGCAGATAGAATGCCGTTACATCATAGCTTGCCATCGGTTCCGACATCTGATGAATCGCGTCGGGCAGGTGTTTCAGGATTTCGTCATTGGGCAATGCAAATTTGTGATGTATTGTGCCGAATTCGGCGGCGATCAGATCAGAATACTCGAACTCATCAGCCACCTCGCCCGCCACTTTCTCGAAACCGATGGAAAAGGTATTCAATTTCTCCACATGATCGGCAAGCAGGCCGACCAGCAAGCTGGAATCCAGCCCACCAGAAAGTAATATCCCTACGGGTACATCGGAGGCCAGCCTGTGCCGCTCCACCGCGCGGCGCAAGACGATGCGTGTCGCGCTGAGCCATTCCTGTTCCGTCAGTGTTTGCGATGGTCGGGTCGCGTCCAGCGTCCAGTAGCAGCCCTGCACAATTTCGCCTGAGGCGGAAAAGCGCAGCGTGTGCGCAGGGGGCAGTTTTTTTATACCCTGAAGGATAGTGCGCGGCGCGGGCACCACACCGTGCAGGGTAAAATGCTGATGTAACGCGACAGGATCGAGGCTGATATCCACCCCGCCACCCGCCAGCAAGGCTTGCGGCGTAGAGGCGAAGCGCAGACGAGACTCGTCCAGCGTGTGATACAGCGGCTTGATGCCGAGCCGATCGCGTGCAAGAAACAGGCTCTTGTCGCGCATATCCCAGATGGCGAAGGCGAACATGCCATAGAAGCGCTGCACGCAATTTTCGCCCCAGGCGTGATATGCCTTGAGGATCACCTCGGTATCGCCTGCCGAAAAGAAGTCGTAGCCCATTTCGACCAGCTCCGCGCGCAATTCCTGATAATTGTATATCGTGCCGTTGAACACCAGCGTCAGTTGCAAATTCTCGTCCACCATGGGCTGGTCGGCATGAGAGCTAAGATCGATGACTGCCAGGCGGCGGTGACCGAAGGCCAGCGCGCCGTTGCTGTAATAGCCCTCGTGGTCCGGTCCGCGTAGCGCCAGTCGCGCCGTCATGCGCCGCAACGCCTCCATGTCGGGCGACGCCTGATCGATGCGCAATTCTCCACAAATGCCGCACATGCAAAACTCCAGTAGATTCGGATATACGATTATCGCTTATGCAGCGTCAGGCAGCTAAACATTCCTGCTTGTTGCATGAAAAGTTATTTTCACCAGGGTACCTGTGCCTTCTGCGCCGGATGAGAGACTGACTTCGGCATGATGGCGATCCGCGACTTCGCGGACGATGGACAAGCCCAGCCCGCATCCCTTCTGGTTGGTACCCAGTACGCGATAGAAGCGCTCAAACACACGCTCGCGTTCACTGCTGGCAATCCCCGGGCCGTTGTCTTCGACTTCCAGATTGATTTTTTCCTTATTGCGGCTGATTCGCACAGTCACCTGACCGCCTGACTGAGTATAGCGCAAAGCGTTGTCGATCAAATTGTTCAGCAACTCCCCCAGTAACAGTGCATTGCCTGTGACAGGGAAGCCGCCTTCGGCACTTTCGAAGCCAAGATCGATTTTCTTTTGCAAGGCATCTTGCACCCAATATGCTGTGACGTCTCTCGCCAGAGCGGCCAGATCCAGTTCGGCCATACTGTCCTGTGCGCCTGGCTCGGCTCGCGCCAACAAGAGCAACTGGTTTGCAAGGTGCGCGGCATGATCCGCAGCACGGCTTATCTGTTGCAGTGAGTAACGAATCTCGACGGGGTTATCCAGGAGTTGTGCCAACTCTGCTTGCGCCTTGAGTCCGGCAAGAGGGGTACGCAACTGATGTGCTGCATCGGCAATAAAACGGCGTTTCAATATCAGCGATTCATCCAGTCGCGCCATCAATCCATTAAAACTATGAATCAGCGGTCTGACCTCGGCAACGACATGATGCTCAGGCAATGGGCTTAAATCCAGCGAGGAACGACGTGTCACTTCGTTTCTCAGCTGCAACAACGGACGCAAGCCGCGCCCGACACCCCACCACACCATGATGCCCGTAAATACCGTTAAAAATATCTGGGTTGGCAGTATGCGCCACATCCATTCCTGGGCACGCTCGTCGTGCAGCACCAGCGTTTTCCCCACCATTACCACGACACGACCGCTGATAACATCCTTTTCAGGAACGATGACGGCCATCATGCGCACCGGATGGTTTTCGTAATTGGCCATATAGAAGATCGGTTTTTCACTCAGTTCGCCCGGGGGGGCTGGTAGATTCGGATAACCAAATTTGAAATCCTGCTGCCATCCGCTAAGGGCGTAGTACACCTTGTCTTTTTTATCTTCCGACAACATGCTCAGCGCGCCGCTGTGAAGAGTAAATTCCACATGCCCCTGATGATTGGTGTGCAACTGATCGAGCAATAGCTCGCTTGCATCGGACAGAAAACGGTCATGCCGCCGATCCGCGCTGTCATGACCTGCCTTGTAGATTAGCGCGATATTGAGGAGCAACAAAATTACCATCGGGATCAGCACCCACTGCAACAACTTCTGGCGCAAGGTGCCGGAATCAAAAATGGATTTACAGAGGCTCATTGATTTCCAGCAAATAGCCCAATCCACGCAAGGTGCGGATGTGTGCATTACCTGTTTCAATTTTTTTGCGCAAACGATGCACGTATACTTCGATGGCATTGAGGCTCATTTCCTCGCCCAGATCCGACATCTGCTCGATCAGCAACTCCTTGCTCACCACGCGGCCTGCACGCAACATCAATATTTCCAGCACACTCAACTCGCGTGCCGATAATTCCAGTGCTTCACCATGCAGCGTGGCACGGCAACCGGCTGTATCCAGGCATAACTCCCCGGCCTGCAATATAGCGCCGGTGGCTGACTGGCCGCGCCGCAACAATGCCCTTATTCTCGCCTCCAGTTCGAGCAACTCAAAGGGTTTTGCAAGATAGTCATCTGCCCCGTAATCCAGCCCCCGCACGCGGTCTTCCACCTTGTCACGCGCCGTCAGTATCAGTACCGGCACTTTCACGTTGCGATGACGCAATCGACGCAATATTTCAGTGCCGTCCATATCCGGCAATCCCATGTCCAGAATCACCAGCTCGTATTCATGCGCTGTAAGCAAATCGTCTGCGCGAACGCCGTTGGTTTCGTGGGTTACGACATGATGCGAGCGGGCAAGAATACGTATCAGGCCGTCAGCCAGTATCGGGTCATCTTCAACGAGCAGTATGCGCATATTCTCTTTCAGTAATACGTTGGCGGATAGCCGTGATCAGGAATGGTTTTCCCCTAAACCCGGCCGTTGCTGTGAATAAAAAAGCTACGTTTCGACAGCACGAACGGTATTGGGTTCACTGGGAGGCAGAGAAACAACGGGTTGCACAGAAGAGATTCGGTGTTCTCAGAAAATCGGATCTGCTGCCGGTCGGATTAGTGCAGATTCACTACAGGCATGAAGCCTAGTTTTTCCCTCAACCCGTCCCTGCTGCTGCGCGCATCCGCAAGGCTTGCGTAGGGACCGATATGTACGCGAGTCGTGTTGTTTTGCATGAACAGCACGAGGCCCTTGCCTGCATCGCCCAGCTTGACGCGCATTTTTTCCAGAAATTTCTCGGCCGCAACCGTCGTATTAAATGCGCCCAGTTGCAGAAAGATATTGCTGCCTTGCGCCGCAATCGGTGTGCTGACAACCGGCTGCTCGGCAGCGATCGGCGTGCTCACAACGGCGACCGGTGCCAACGGCGCACTTTGTACGGCTTGGGCCATCGGGTGAAAGTCCTGATGAGCGCCTGCAGACACGCTTTCGATTTCCACCTCGGAACTGCCGCTGCCGACGATGCCAAGCTTGTGTGCTGCGGTGTAGGAAAGATCGATGACGCGGCTATGCAGGAACGGACCCCTGTCATTGATGCGCACCACTACCGATTTTCCTGTGGCAACATTGGTCACGCGCGCATAGCTGGGTATCGGCAACGTGGGATGAGCTGCCGTCATCGCATACATATTGTATTTTTCGCCGCTGGATGTGCGCTGACCGTTGAATTTCTTGCCATACCATGAAGCGATGCCGCGTTGCTTGAAATTGCCCGGCGCGGTCATCGGTGTATAAGTCTTGTCCAGTGCGGCGTAGGGCCGATTGGCATAGCGATGCAAGGGTTCGACGACCGGCACGGCGTCGGGTGTCGCGTCGAGGTTGGCAGGCGGATTATCGTCCGGGCCATCACCGGCAAGATAGCCGCCGGGTGCCGGCGCCTGTACAGGCTGGGCAGGCTGGACAACTGTTGAATGGTCTATAATCGGTGCCGGATTGGCGCGTATGTCCGTCTGGCGTTGCGGCGCCGTGCCGCAGGCGCTGAGCGCCAGCGCCGCCAATGCCACAACAATAATTTTTTTACTCATACTTACTCCTTGTCTGTCAATTGCTTAGCTCTTTACCAGCTTCTTGTGCGTCTGAATGCTCATCAGCATACCAAAACCCAGCAACAGGGTCAGCATGGAGGTTCCTCCGTAGCTGACCAGCGGCAGGGGTACGCCCACAATCGGCAGGATGCCGCTGACCATACCCATGTTGACGAATGCATAAGTGGCGAACGTCAGGGTGATCGAACCTGCCATCAGGCGGGTGAAATAAGTAGAGGCGTTGGCCGTGATGACAAATCCTCTGCCGATTACAAAGAAATACATCGCCAATAATATCAAATTTCCGACCATGCCGAACTCTTCCGAATACACGGCGAAAATGAAATCGGTAGTACGCTCCGGCAGGAAATCGAGATGGGTCTGTGTGCCATTCAGATAGCCCTTGCCGAAAATGCCGCCTGAACCTACCGCGATCATACCCTGTATCGTGTGATAACCCTTGCCCAGCGCATCCTGCGAGGGATCGAACAACATCTCGATGCGATGGCGCTGATAATCGTGCATCATCCGCCACATCACCGGCGCGCTGGCGATTGCTGCAACGAACAAGCCGCCCATCACGCGCCAGGAGAGGCCTGCCAGAAACAGCACATAAAACCCGCTGGCGGAAATCAATAGCGCCGTGCCAAGGTCGGGCTGTCTCGCGATCAGCGCCACCGGCATCAGCAGTAACAGGGCTGCCACCACGTAATTCCTGAGTGTCAGACTGGCTTCATGCTTCTCGAAATACCAAGCCATCATCAGGGGCACACCTATTTTCATCAGTTCGGACGGCTGTATGGTCGCCACACCGATGTTCAGCCAGCGCCGCGCGCCGTGGCTGATTTCACCGAACAGCGCCACTGCTATGAGCAACAGCATGCCTGCCACATAGATCGGCACGGCGGTGCGCATCAAATAATGCAACGGCAGATTGGCAACGATCCACAGGCAACAAAATGCCACCAGTATATTCATGCCCTGTGACATGACGCGTTCAAGATTATGGTCGCTCGCGCTGTATAACGTCAGCAGACTGGCCAGCATCAGCAGGCTCATCCCTGCCAGCAGCGGCATATCGAGGTGAGCAATGATGCGTTGCCAAAGTTGTCGTCTGGTCATGTTAATCCACCTCCACTTCAGGGACGCCCGACGCTGCCGGGGTGGTCGTTTTCGGCGCAACCGGCACTTTGCCAAGCAGGTAGTAGTCCATTACTTTGCGGGCGATAGGCGCAGCCGTGCCGCCACCGTGCCCGCCGTTTTCCACCAGCACAACCACCGCAATTTTTGGTTTGTCGACAGGCGCAAAGGCGATGAACCAGGCATGGTCGCGATGCCGTTCGTCCATCTTGCTGGCATCGTATTTCTCACCCTGTTTCATGGCGACCACTTGCGCCGTGCCGGTCTTGCCTGCGATGGTGTAAGGCGCGCCCGAAGAAGCTTGCGCCGCTGTGCCGCCGGGTTGGGTCACCGCCTGCATGGCGCGTTTGACCAGATCAAAATTTGCCGGATCAAGTTTGATATCAAACGCAGGCTTGTTATCCAGCTTGTGTATTTCATTGGTACTGGAATTCTTCACTTCCCTGACCAGATGCGGCCTGTAGCCTATGCCGCCATTCGCCAGAGTAGCTGTCGCCGAGGCCAGTTGCAAGGGCGTCACCAGGCTGTAACCCTGACCGATGCCCACCGACACGGTATCACCCGCATACCATTTTTGTTTGAAGCGCTTCTGTTTCCATTCCTGGGAAGGCAGCAGCCCCGAGGTTTCCCCCTCAAGATCGATGCCGGTCTTCTTGCCGAAACCGAAGCCTGACAGAAAGCTGAAAATACGGTCTATTCCCAACTCAACCGCGAGGCCGTAATAGTAGGTATCGCAGGAAACCACGATGGACTTGAACATATCCACCGAACCGTGCCCGCCCTTTTTCCAGTCGCGATAGTGATGGCTGCTGCCCTGCAAGGTGTAAAAACCCGGGTCGCTGATGGCCTGGGTTGGTGAGCGCACGTTGTAATAAAGCCCCGCCAGCGCCATGAAGGGTTTGATTGTGGAGCCAGACGGGTATTGTCCGCGCAGCACGCGATTATTGAGCGGGTGATCCGGCGAGTCATTCAACTCCTTCCAGCTGTCCGCATCGATCCCGTCAACAAACAGACTGGGGTCATAGCCCGGCCGACTGACAAAAGCCAGTATTTCTCCGTTGGCAGGATCGATTGCCACCAGCGCGCCGCGATAATCTCCGAATGCCTGCTCGGCGATGTCCTGCAATTTGGCATCGATGCTCAGAATCAGCGTATTTCCGGACACCGGCGGCGTGCGCGACAGGATGCGCACTGCACGTCCAGCCGAGTCCACCTCGACCTGCTCGATGCCTGTCGTGCCGTGTAGTTCATTCTCGTAATATTGCTCCAGCCCCGTCTTGCCGATGTAATCGGTGCCGCGATAATTGGCATCGGCATCGTTTTCTTCGAGTCTGTCTTCATCCGTCTGATTGATGCGGCCGATGTAGCCCAACAAGTGCGCCGTCTTATCGGAATAAGGATAGTCGCGGAACAGGCGCGCCTTGATTTCGACACCCGGAAAGCGGTATTGCTGTGCGGCAAAGCGTGCCACCTCTTCGTCGCTCAATCGGCTGCGTATCATCAGCGTCTCGAAATCGTGACTCTCCGCCTGCAGCTTCCTGAAGCGCTTGCGATCTCTGGGTTCTATGTCGACCAGCTTAGCCAAATCGTCTATGGTGGCTGCCAGATTCGCCACCTTGCTCGGTGTAATTTCCAGCGTGTAGCCGGAAAAATTGTGCGCCATCACCACGCCGTTTCTGTCCAGTATCAGGCCGCGATTGGGCACGATAGGCATCACCGAGATGCGATTTTTTTCTGCCAGCGTCTGGTAATACCCATGGCGCATCGCCTGCAAATAGACGAAACGGCCCAGCAATATCCCCAGCAGCAGCAAGACGAAACCAATGCTGATAAACAGCCGCAAGCGAAAATTGAAAATCTCCTGCTGATGGTTTTTTAGCTCAACCCGCTTATTCATTCACGATCCACGCGCATCTGACGCATTGACTGGAACAAAGAGCTGGCCGGAACCCACAGCAGTGTCGAAGTCAGGCAACCCAGAAAATAGCTCCACGCCATCTGACCGTTCACCTGCCAGTGCACCATGCCATATATCGCATAGGTCAGCAGCAGGATAAAAAAAACCTGGGTGGTTTGCTCGCGCAAATCGAACATCCGTATGCGCCTGCTCATCACTACGCCGCCAAACGCCAGCACGGTATAGGACAGCGCATGTTGCCCGAACAAGCTGGCATCATTCACATCCGACAGGATGCCTATCGCCCATGAAAGGCCGATACCGACGCGCAATGGTTTGTGCGTGCACCAGTAAAGCATGACTACCGCCACAAAATCGGGGCGCAATGTCAGCCAGATGCCGTCCCAGGGCAAGCCGTTGAGAAACAGCGCGCCGATTATGCTTGCCACGATGAAGGTGTTGCTGAGAGGGCGCAGAATTTCCGATTCCGGCCGATCAATATTGGCCATCAATGTCCCCCTGTCTTTCTGGTCTTCGCCCTGGCAGCCGCAGGCTCTTCTCCCGGACGTTCGGGCAGTCTGGGCTGTGCAGACAGGATCATCAAAAAGCGATGCTTGTCCACCCCCCCGATGGGCGAGCACACAATGCGGGCAAATGGATAAGCCGCGTCGCGCTCTATTTTTTCCACCCTGGCAACGGGTATACCCGGCGGATAGAGCCCGTCAATACCGGAAGTGACCAGCACATCTCCCTTCAGAATGTCGGCGCTGACCGGCATGTAGCGCAACGATAACTGGCTGGTGTCTCCGGCACCGAACGCAACGCTGCGCAATCCGCTGCGCTGTACCTGTACCGGCACGGCATGATCTTTCTCGGTAATCAGTGTGACCTCGGATAGCCATGGATAAACACGGGTGATCTGCCCCACGATACCCTTGTCATCCATCACTATCTGTCCTGCCTGAATATTGTTCGTGCTGCCTTTGTTGATAAGCACTTTACGCCTGAAGATATCCCGCTCGGCATAGGTAATTTCGGCGAATTGCACGGTAAACTGGCTGCGCCGCTGCAATGCCGTTAAATTGCGCAATTGCTGATTTTCCAGCAGCAGGGATTGCCATTGCACCAGCTGTGCGGTGTCCGTCTCATGTTGACGATGCAATGCCCGATTCTCTTCCAGTAAAGTGCTCTGCCTGACAAAAAAATCTGAGGCATCCTGCCACAGGACGCCCGGCAGCATTGCCAGACGCTGCATAGGGGACACCAGCACAGAAAGTACACTGCGGGTAGATTCAAGATAGCGGTAACGCGCATCCACAAACATCAACAGCAACGACAGCACCGCAAAAAACACGAGGCGCGCAGCGGGGCTGGGGCCCCGGTCAAAAACCTGAAAAGTTTGCGTGCTGTCCATCGGTTATAGGGTAAGTGGTAAGTAGCGAGTTGTAAGT
The DNA here is from genome assembly GCA_021783855.1 of Pseudomonadota bacterium. The sequence continues at coordinate 24,195 of JAJXTL010000008.1, read as the reverse complement.
GGAGCGGCACTGCGTGCCTCAGTGGTCAGTGAAACGTGGTTGTAAAAAACAGAAAATGGGAATTGAGAAAAACCGTTTTCCCCACTTCCCACTCCCTACTCCCCACTTGCCATCAAGCCTTACTCCGTAGTAAAGATGCCGGTGGACTTGTCCATGCTTTCAAGCGCACGGCCCGAGCCGCGTACCACACAAGTCAGCGGATCGTCGGCAATCAGCACCGGCAAACCTGTTTCTTCCATCAGCAGGCGGTCGATGTCGCGCAGCAACGCGCCGCCGCCGGTCAGCACCATGCCCTTGTTCGCAATATCCGCACCCAGTTCCGGCGGCGTCTGTTCGAGCGCAATTTTCACCGCACTGACGATGTTGTTGAGCGGATCGGTCAGCGCTTCGAGAATTTCATTGCTGGAAATGGTAAAGCTGCGCGGCACGCCTTCGGCCAGATTTCGCCCCTTCACTTCCATCTCGCGCACCTCGGAACCCGGAAAGGCAGAACCGATCGTCTTCTTGATTTCTTCTGCGGTGGTCTCGCCGATCAACATGCCGTAGTTGCGGCGGATGTAGTTGATGATGGCCTCGTCGAACTTGTCGCCTCCGACGCGCACAGAACCCGAGTATACCGTGCCGCCCAGCGAAATCACGCCGACTTCGGTCGTGCCGCCGCCGATATCCACTACCATCGAACCGGTCGCTTCTTCCACCGGCAAACCGGCACCGATCGCCGCCGCCATCGGTTCTTCGATCAGTTCGACGCGACGCGCACCCGCTCCGACAGCGGATTCGCGAATCGCACGGCGCTCAACCTGAGTCGAGCCACAAGGCACACAAATCACGATGCGCGGGCTGGGGCTGAAGATGCTGGCTTTGTAAACTTTGCGGATGAATTGCTTGAGCATTTGCTCGGTCACGGTAAAGTCGGCAATCACGCCGTCCTTCATCGGACGGATCGCCGTGATATTGCCCGGCGTACGTCCCAGCATTTGCTTGGCGCCCAGGCCCACCTGCTGGATGATCTTCTTGCCGTTCGGGCCGCCTTCCTGGCGGATGGCCACAACCGAAGGTTCGTTCAGTACGATGCCTTGTCCGCGTACCCAGATCAGCGTATTCGCCGTACCCAGATCGATTGCCAAGTCGTTAGAAAAATAGCCGTTAAAAAGTCCAAACATGTTGATTCCCGAGAAGTCCAAAGAGGTGTGTTGCCAAACTGGTTATGATACTCTATCAGTCTTGTTATTATAAAGCTTTTACTATGTCATTAAGCACCGCCGACGTTCAGAAAGTTGCGCGCTTAGCGCGCCTTGCCATGAACAACACCGAAATCGAAGCAGCCAGAACGCAATTGTCCGGCATTTTTGAACTCATAGCACAGATGCAGGCCGTGGATACCACAGGCATCGAACCTATGTCGCACGCCCAGGATTTGTCTCAACGCCTGCGCGAAGACAGGGTCACCGAGACCGACCAGCGCGAGCTTTTCCAGTCCATCGCGCCGCAAGTTGAAGCCGGCCTGTATCTTGTCCCTCAAGTTATCGAGTAAATGCCATGTTGAATTACAGTCTCACACAACTGGGCGCAGCACTGCGCGCCAAAAATATTTCCAGCGTCGAATTGACTCAACTCTACCTCGACCGCATCGCCGCGCACAATCCAGTGTTGAACGCTTACATTACAGTCGACGCCAAAACCAGTCTGACGCAGGCGGCGGCTGCCGATGCAATGTTGGCGCAAGGCCGGGCGTTGCCGCTCACTGGCATTCCGATCGCACAGAAGGACATCTTTTGCGCCAAAGGCTGGCGCACCACCTGCGGATCTAAGATGCTGTCCGACTTCATTGCGCCATATGACGCACATGTCGTCGAACAGTTCAATAAGGCCGGTGCGATCAATCTGGGCAAGACCAACATGGACGAGTTCGCCATGGGGTCGAGTAATGAGACTTCCTATTTCGGGCAGGTCAGAAATCCGTGGAATACAAAGACCGTTCCCGGCGGCAGCTCAGGGGGCGCGGCCTCGGCTGTAGCAGCCCGCTTGTGTGCGGCGGCAACCGGCACCGATACCGGCGGCTCGATCCGCCAGCCGGCAGCGCTGTGCGGCATCACAGGCATCAAGCCAACGTATGGCACGGTGTCGCGCTACGGCATGATCGCCTTCGCTTCCAGCCTCGATCAGGCGGGGCCGCTGGCGAAGAGCGCGGAAGATTGCGCGTTGATGCTGAACGTGATGGCCGGCTTCGACGAACGAGACTCGACTTCATTGCAGCGCGATGCCGAGGACTACACGCGCGATTTGAATAAGCCGCTTGCCGGTCTGCGCATCGGCTTGCCCAAAGAGTTTTTTGCGGAAGGCTTGTCCAATGACGTAGCAAGTCGCGTTCAGGATGCGATTGCCGAATACAAGAAGCTGGGCGCCGTGATCGTCGACATCAGCCTGCCGAACTCGAAACTGGCCGTGCCGGTGTATTACGTATTGGCGCCTGCGGAAGCTTCCAGTAACCTGTCGCGTTTCGACGGCGTGCGCTACGGCTATCGCGCACCTGACTACACCGATCTGGCGGACATGTATGAAAAGAGCCGCGCACAGGGTTTCGGCGAGGAAGTCAAACGCCGCATCATGATTGGCACGTATGTGCTCTCGCACGGCTATTACGACGCGTATTACCTGCAGGCGCAGAAGATACGCCGCCTGATCGCGCAGGATTTCACCGACGCTTTCAAACAGTGCGATGTCATCATGGGGCCGACCAGCCCTTCCACCGCCTTCAACCTGGGCGAAAAGGACGATCCGGTACAGATGTACCTGTCCGATATTTACACCATCGCGGTGAATCTGGCGGGGCTCCCCGGCATGTCCATCCCCTGCGGGCTTGGCGACCCGGGCACAAGCGGCCCGGCTATGCCGGTCGGTTTGCAGATCATCGGCAACTATTTCGACGAGGCGCGCATGCTGAACGTCGCACACCAATATCAACTGGCGACCGACTGGCACAGTCGCGCGCCTCTGTAAGGAAACACTATGTCCTGGGAAACCGTCATCGGTCTGGAAGTGCACACGCAACTGTCCACCAATACCAAAATTTTTTCCGGCGCGTCCACCACCTATGGCGCCGAACCCAACACACAGGCGGACGCGGTGAGCATCGCGCTGCCCGGCGTATTGCCGGTACTGAACAAGGGCGCCGTAGAACGCGCCATCAAGTTCGGCCTCGCGGTTGGCGCACATATCGCGCCGCGCTCGGTATTTGCGCGCAAGAATTATTTTTACCCCGACCTGCCCAAAGGCTACCAGATCAGCCAGTTCGACCTGCCGGTGGTGGGAATGGGCTCGTTGACCATACAGGTTGAGCCATTGTCAGGCCCTTCGACAGGCTTAGGGCAGGCCCCTTCGACAGGCTCAGGGCAGGCTTATGAAAAAGTGGTGCGCATCACCCGCGCGCACCTTGAAGAAGACGCGGGAAAATCCGTGCATGGCGCATCTCAGGGCATGACCGGCGTGGATCTGAACCGTGCCGGCACGCCACTGCTGGAAATCGTCTCGGAACCCGACATGTGTTCCGCCGCTGAAGCGGTGGCCTATGCCAAGACACTGCACACGCTGGTGCGCTGGATCGGCATCTCTGACGGCAACATGCAGGAAGGTTCGTTCCGCTGCGATGTGAACGTGTCGGTGCGTAAACCCGGCGAGCCGCTCGGCACACGCCGCGAAATCAAAAACCTCAATTCATTCAAGTTCATACAGCAGGCCATCGACTACGAGGTGCAGTGGCAGATCGACCAGCTTGAGAGCGGCGCAAAAATTCATCAGGCCACCATTCTGTTCAACCCGGATACCGGCGAGACGCGTGCGATGCGCAGCAAGGAAGACGCACACGATTACCGTTATTTCCCCGATCCAGACCTGCTGCCGCTGGACATCACACCCGACATGCTGGAAGCAGCACGCGCCGCGCTGCCTGAGCTGCCTGAAGCGCGTCGCAGCCGCTATGTGAACGAGTTCGGTTTGTCCGCCTATGATGCGTCCAGCCTGACCTCCTCGCGCGAAATGGCGGATTTTTTCGATGAGTGCGTTAAGTTTGCCGGCACACCCAATGCCAAGCTATGCGCCAACTGGATCATCGGAGAAGTCAGTGCACAGCTCAATCGCGACGGACTGGAAATGGCGCAATGCCCTGTCTCGCCACAACAAATGAGCGGCATGCTGATCCGCATTGCGGACGGCACGATTTCTAATTCAGGCGCGAAGGATGTATTCCGCACCTTGTGGTCGGAAGGCGGCAATGCCGATGAAATCATCGAAGCAAAAGGCTTGAAACAGGTTTCCGATTCAGGAGCGATCGAGGCGCTGGTGGATGAAATCATCGCTGCGAACGCCGACAAGGTGGCCGAGTACCGCTCAGGCAAAGACAAATTGTTCGGCTTTTTCGTAGGTCTTGCAATGAAGGCCAGCAAGGGCAAGGCCAATCCTGCACAACTCAACGAGGTGCTGCAAAAGAAACTGGCGGGATAAAATATTCGTTGTCAGGTTTTGGCGAATCCAGCATAATCCGCTTCGCCGTTCAGACCAATAGGAGAGCGTGGTTTTGATGCCACCGCCGAAGGCGTAACACCCGTAACCGCTCAGGCAAAAGAACTATTGGCACAGGCAAATCTGGAGAGCGCAGGAAAAACCTGCCACCGAAGGGGCACACAACCGATGTCATTGATGAAACTGCTAGCCATTCGACTAAGCCCGCAAGCGGACAAGTCGCTGGTTATCCCGCGAAGGCGGAAATGACCATTGTAATCTCTCAGGTACCAAGGACAGATGGGGCGCAGCACGATTTTCGTGCTGCGCCTTTTTATTTGGTGACGACATCATGACTCTTAAAACAACCCCTTTAAATGCCGCCCACCGCGCGATGGGCGCAAAAATGGTGGATTTCGGCGGCTGGGACATGCCGGTAAATTACGGTTCACAGATCGACGAGCATCATCAGGTGCGTAATGATTGCGGCATGTTCGATGTTTCCCACATGCGTGTGGTGGATATGAAAGGCGAAGGCGTGCGTGCCTTGTTGCGCTACCTGCTGGCGAACAATGTGGACAAGCTGACCCTGCCGGGCAAGGCGCTGTATTCCGCCATGCTGCTGGAGAACGGCGGCGTGATCGACGACCTGATCGTGTACTTCATGTCTGAGGACTGGTTCCGCATCGTGGTCAACGCAGGCACCGCAGATAAAGACATCGTCTGGATGAAAAAACAGGCAGAGCTTCATGCACCACAGGTCGAAATCGCGGACCATCCTGAACTGGCGATGATCGCCGTGCAGGGACCGAATGCGCGCGCCAAAGTCTGGGATGCGCTGCCCGGCAGTCAGGAACTGACCGAAAAACTGATTCCTTTCAGTGCGGTGGAAATGGGCACGATGTTCATCGCGCGCACCGGCTACACCGGCGAAGACGGCTTCGAAATCATGATACCGGCCAAGGCTGCACCGTTTTTCTGGGCGACACTGGCGGAAAAAGGCGTCAAACCGATTGGTCTGGGCGCACGCGACACGCTGCGTCTTGAGGCCGGCATGAACCTCTACGGACAGGACATGAATGAGGACGTCGGCCCGCTGGAATCGGGGCTCGCCTGGACCGTGGATCTGAAAAGCCCCCGCGACTTCATCGGCAAGCAGGCCCTGTTGGCCCATCCACCCACTCAAAAACTGGTCGGTCTGGTATTGCTGGACCGCGGCGTATTGCGCGGCCATCAAGCGGTGCACACCGCGCACGGCAATGGCGAGATCACCAGCGGCAGTTTTTCCCCCACGCTGGAAAAATCCATCGCGCTGGCCCGCGTACCCGTCGAGGTTACCATCGGCGATACGGTACAGGTTGCAATTCGCGATAAAATACTTTCCGCACAGGTGGTCAAGTATCCATTTGCAAGAAATGGCAAGGCAGTTATAAGCAGTAGTTAGACGTTAGCGGTAGGTCGGGCTTCAGCCCGACTTGTCAGGTTATTAACGCAAGCAATGCGTGTCGGGTTAAAACCCGACCTACAATTGATAATTTTCCGGAGAACAACATGAGCAATCCATCCAACCTGAAATACACCACTTCCCACGAATGGGTCAAAACCGAAGCGGACGGCACGGTCAGCATCGGCATCACACAGCACGCACAGGAATTGCTGGGCGACATGGTGTTCGTCGAAGCGCCGGCCGTCGGACGTCACCTGAAAGCGCGTGAAGAATGCGCGGTGGTGGAATCGGTCAAAGCCGCCGCCGATGTGTACGCTCCGCTGTCGGGAACGGTCACTGAAATCAACGGCATACTGGACGGCAGTCCTGAAGCCATCAATGAAGACCCTTACGCTGCGTGGATGTTCAAACTGAAGCCTGACAACGCGGCCGATGTCGACGCGCTGATGGATGCGGCTGCTTATCAGGCCTTCGTAGACAGCGAAGCACACTAAAAGCAGGATTGAGGATTGAGGATTGTGGATTGAGGCGCGAGGAAAATCCGCTCTTCGATCTGCACTATACTCCATCCTCAATCCTCAATCCTCAATCCTCAATCCTCGCTCTTCGATCCTCAATCCTGATTTCTCAATCCCGAATCCTATGAACACTGACCAATTTGTAAACCGCCACAACGGCCCCACTGAACAAGACGTTCAGGAAATGCTGCAAAAAATCAATGCGCCATCACTCGATGTGCTGATCGATGAAACCATACCGGCTGCGATTCGTTTGAAAGAACCGCTGAACCTGCCTGACGGTCTGTCCGAATACGCCTATCTTTCTCATCTCAGAGGCATTGCGGCGAAAAACAAGTTGTACAAGAGTTACATCGGGCTGGGTTATTACGATACCGTCGTACCGCCCGTGATTCAGCGTAACGTGCTGGAAAATCCGGGCTGGTATACCGCCTACACACCCTATCAGGCCGAAATCGCCCAGGGCCGTCTGGAAGCGTTGCTCAATTTCCAGACCATGGTGACGGATCTGACCGGCATGGAAATCGCCAATGCCTCGTTGCTGGATGAGGCCACCGCCGCTGCCGAGGCAATGACCATGCTGCATGGTCTGCGTCCCAGGGATGCCGCCGACAAGAACAGTTTTTTTGTCTCGCACGAATGTTTCCCGCAAACCATCGAATTGCTGAAAACCCGCGCCAAGCCATTAGGCATTGAGCTTGTCATCGGCGACTTCAAGACGGTCACCCTGAATGACACGCTGTATGGCGCGCTGCTGCAATATCCGACCGCCAATGGCGCGGTGCACGATTACAGCGACTTTGTGGCCCGTGCGAAACAGCACGGCATGACCATCGCGGTGGCGGCCGACATCCTGAGCCTGGTCCTGCTCACGCCGCCCGGCGAATGGGGTGCCGACATCGTGCTGGGCTCCACGCAGCGCTTCGGTGTGCCGATGGGTTACGGCGGACCTCACGCCGCCTACTTCGCCTGCCGCGACGCCTTCAAGCGTGCCATGCCGGGACGCATCATCGGCGTCTCGCGTGACGCGGACGGCAATCCCGCGCTGCGTATGGCGCTGCAAACCCGCGAGCAGCATATCCGCCGCGAGAAAGCCACTTCCAACATCTGCACCGCACAGGCACTGCTTGCCATCATGGCCGGCATGTATGCGGTCTATCATGGTCCGCAGGGTCTGCGGAACATCGCAAGACAGCTGCACCTGATGACCGTCGCCCTGTCCGTAGAGCTGAAAAAGCTGGGTTATCAAATCGCGCATGACAGCTTCTTCGACACGATCAAACTGCTGCATACCGATAACGCAAAAATACGCGCGCTGGCTGAATCGGCAGAAATCAACTTCCGCTATAGCAGCGAAGGACTGGGCATTGCGCTGAACCAGACCACCTCGATAGCTGATCTGAACGCAATTCTTTCCGTACTTGCAGAAGCCGCCGGCAAAGCGGCTGCCCGATTGAGCGAGGTGCAGGTAGCCGGTCAATCCATGCACCTGAAGGTGCGACAATCGGTGATACTGGCTCATGCAGTGTTCAATTCCTACCATTCCGAAACACTGATGATGCGCTACCTCAAGCGACTGGAAAACAAGGATCTGTCACTGACCCACTCGATGATCGCGCTGGGCTCCTGCACGATGAAGCTGAACGCAGCGTCCGAACTGCTGGCGCTGACCTGGCCGGAATTCGCCAACCTGCACCCCTTCGTGCCGGTGGAACAGGCGGCGGGATTTCAGGAAATGATCACAGGGCTGGATGCTGCCTTGTCGGAAATTACCGGCTTCGCGCAGATGAGTTTTCAGCCCAACAGTGGTGCGCAGGGCGAATATGCGGGCCTGCTGGTGATCCAGGCCTGGCATCGCTCACGCGGCGAAGGACAGCGCAATGTCGCGCTGATCCCCTCCTCCGCGCATGGCACCAATCCTGCCAGTGCAGCGATGTGCGGCATGGACATCGTGGTGGTGAAATGCGATCAAAAAGGCAACATCGACGTGACGGATCTGCGCGAGAAAGCCGAACTGCACCGTGACAATCTGTCCTGCCTGATGGTCACCTACCCCAGCACGCACGGTGTGTATGAGGAATCCATCATCGACATCACCTCCATCATTCACGCGAACGGCGGTCAGGTATACATGGACGGCGCAAACATGAACGCGCAGGTGGGGCTTACCAGTCCCGGCAACATCGGCGCAGACGTGTGCCACCTCAACCTGCACAAAACATTTGCGATCCCGCACGGCGGAGGCGGACCCGGTATGGGCCCGATTGGTGTGGCCGCGCACCTGACGCCTTTCCTGCCTTCCCACCCGGTGGTCAAGACCGGCGGAGAGCAGGGTATCCATGCGGTATCCGCTGCGCCTTACGGCAGTGCGCTGATTCTGCTGGTCTCCTATGGCTACATCAAGATGATGGGCGGCGCGGGCCTCAAGGAAGCAACCCGTATGGCGATCCTGAATGCCAACTATATCAAGGAATCGCTCAAGGATCATTACGCCACCCTGTATGTGGGCAGCAACGGACGCTGTGCGCACGAAATGATCCTGCAGTGCATCGACTTCAAGCGGGAGGCGGGCATCGAAGTGGCTGACATCGCCAAGCGCCTGATGGATTTTGGCTTTCATGCGCCGACCACTTCTTTCCCGGTGGTGGATACTTTGATGGTGGAACCGACCGAGAGCGAATCCAAGGCGGAGCTTGATCGTTTCTGTGAAGCGATGATTGCGATACGCGGCGAGATCGACGAGATTGCAGCCGGTCGTGCCGACAAAAAGGACAACGTCATCAAGCATGCGCCGCATACTGCGAAGGCCGTGGTGTCGAGCGACTGGAATCGCAGCTATACGCGAGAACAGGCCGCATACCCCTTGCCCTGGGTGCGCGAGAACAAGTTCTGGCCCGCCGTTGCGCGCGTGGATAATGTGTACGGCGACAAGAACCTGATCTGTTCCTGCCCGCCGATGGAGAGTTACCTTTAGTCATGGAACTCGCCTGATAAGGTTTATACCATTTCAGGCGAGTTTGCAGATCCTTCGTGAGCCAAATGGTCAAAGTCAGCGGATCGCCGCAAAGGTGATGCGGAAATATCTATCGGCCTCAACCGATTGTTTCAATTCCTGATCCACAAATTTACGCATAAACCCATGCCGATTACGCTGCACCATAAAGTGGTAAACTGACAAAATACTTAATTCAGGGGTATTGAATCATGTCGGAAAAAATGAAACAGATACTTGAAAATATTAAAGAATTATCGCTACATGAAAAGGCGACGCTTGCGCATTGCCTGATATCGAGTCTTGACCAAACGAATAACGACGATGTTGATGATGCGTGGTCTGAACTAGCCGAGGCAAGGTTTTCTCAACTGGAATCCGGCGAAGTGAAGCCGATTACATGGGAAAAAATCAAACTCGGACTTAAACGGGAAGCATGACGAACGTATATTTTCATCCGGAAGTGGAGCTCGAAATCACCGAGTCGTTCCTGTGGTACGAAGCAATAGCCCAAGGGCTCGGTGATGATTTTATTTCAGAACTCGATAGCGCGTACGATGCCATCGTAAATCTTGCTGTAACATGGCCAATATTCAAAAAAGGTTTCCGCCGATACATGCTTACCCGATTTCCATTTGCAGTTATTTACAAGCAGCTTGGAGACGAAATTTATGTTGTTGCAGTTATGCACCAAAGCAGAAAACCGAATTATTGGTCGAATCGTGTCATTTCCAACAACAAATCACAAATTTAACGAGCTTTATCGACAAGGGAGACGGATACGTGCTTTGCACTATATTCTTTCTGCATGTGATGAATAACCTGGCTATAAGGAAACACACAACATGACCAAGAAAAAAAGCGTTGCCAATGCCGTTGCCGTCACACTGGATGGCGCACCCGTCACCCTGCATGGCCGCTTTCCAGTTGTCGGACAAACCGCGCCGGCGTTCACGCTGGTGGACAAGTTTCTTAAGGATGTGACGCTGCAAAGCTTTGCGGGAAGTCGCAAGGTACTGAATATCGTACCAAGTCTGGACACGCCCGTCTGCGCGACGTCGACGCGCAAATTTAACGAGGCAGCCGGCACGCTTGCCAACACCGTCGTTCTGGTAATCTCCGCCGATCTGCCGTTTGCAATGGGCCGTTTTTGCGCGTCTGAAGGCCTGGAAAATGTCATACCGCTTTCGCTGATGCGCGGACGAGAATTCATGCGAAATTACGGCGTCAAAATTGCCGATAGCGTACTCGCGGGAATTACCGCCCGCGCGGTCTTAGTGCTGGATGAACAGAACCGCGTACTGCATGCCGAACTGGTGGACGACATCACGCATGAGCCTAATTACGATGCAGCGCTTGCAGCACTACAATAAACAACAGTTTTCGGTTAACTGTTTTCTGTTTTGACTAACGACTAACGACTGGATTTAATCATGAATACACTCATCTGCGGCTCAATGGCTTTTGACACCATCATGGTGTTCAAGGACCAGTTCAAGAAGCATATTCTGCCTGAGCAGATCCACATCCTCAACGTCGCGTTTCTGGTGCCGGAAATGCGCCGCGAATACGGCGGCTGTGCGGGCAACATCGCCTACAACCTGCACCTGTTGGGCGGTAAACCGCTGATCATGGCGACCGTCGGTGACGACTTCGGCCCTTACGCCAGGCGTCTGGAAAAACTGAACATCGCACAGATGCACATCCGTCACGTGCCGGACAGTTACACCGGACAAGCCTTCATTACCACTGATCTGGACGACAATCAGATTACCGCCTTCCATCCGGGTGCAATGGGTTTTTCCGAGCAGAACAAGGTTGCCGAGGCAAGCGGGGTGACGCTGGGTATCGTATCGCCGGACGGACGCACCGGCATGATCGAGCATGCCGAACAGTTTGTTGACGCGGACATTCCCTTCGTGTTCGATCCCGGCCAGGGTATGCCGATGTTCTCCGGCCCCGATTTGTTGCGCTTCATCGATCAGGCCACCTATGTGACGTTGAACGATTACGAGGCAAAATTGCTGGAAGAAAAAACCGGCAAGACGTTAAGCGAGATTGCCAAATCGGTGACTGCATTGATCGTCACGCTGGGTGCGGACGGCTCGCTGATTTACACTGAAGGGCGCGAAATCGCCATCCCAACGCCTAAGCCTGCTGCCATCGTCGATCCTACCGGCTGCGGCGACGCCTATCGTGCAGGTCTGATGTACGGCATCCAGCGCGGTTGGGCATGGGAGACTGCCGGGCGTCTGGCCTCCCTGATGGGTTCGATCAAGATTGCCAGTCGCGGCGGCCAGAATCATGCGCCTACCCGCGAGGAAATCATGACGCAATTCAAGCAACACTTCGGCTCCTCCATCACGCTGTAAATCATGTACCGATTGTGCCTGCTCCTGGTACTGCTGCTCTCCGGCTGCGCCGGGGATCAACACGGCATCAGTGCAACAGGGAAGGAAATCGTTAAGCTGGGCGTAATCGAAAGCGTCACGCCCATCGAAATGGATGCCAGTTCAGGCGCAGGTTCCCTGGCTGGCGGCATTTTCGGTCAGGCGGGCGGTGCCAATACGGGAACCGGGCGCGGTGCAGTGGTAGGCTCCGTGCTGGGCGGTGTACTCGGCGGCACGCTGGGTAATCAGGCAGGCATCAATACTCGCCCCGGTCTGGAACTCTGGATCAGGCTGGATAACGAAGAGCAGAGCCGCTATGTCATGCAGCCCGGCAAACCGGATGCGTTCAGGGTCGGCGAACGCGTTCGCGTGGTAACCAGCAAGGGCGAAACGCGTGTCGAGCTGGACACGCAAGCAGCCCGAAAACCCTGAACAGTGTCTTTGTTGAGCGTGCCTGGCCCGTTTTATTTTCCGGTGGCAAGCCGGGGCAGTATTATTTTTACGTGAAACTCGCGCAGCGACGAACCGTACCCCTCGCCCTCCGGGATAACCAGACACTTGCCAGCTTGCTGGCTTAGTGGATTGGCTAGTTGTTTTATCAGGGGGAACGGGGGGTGAGTAAGGGGTTTCGCGGAGCATGCTCCGCGCCTTGTGAACAGTTTCAGTTCCACTGAAACGCGCCCTGCAAGGGAGGGAACGATCATGGCGGGGTTTCATTATCTGGGGCGGTTTTCTTGCCATGATCGTCAGTTACTTTCCCCGGTAAGATAATCACTGGCCGCCGGACTACCCCCGACTATTGCCAAGCATCTTGTCTATCACTGCCATTGCCTTATCCGTCGCCCCCTGATGCGCTGTGACAAACTGCACGCCCTGTTTGCGCATTTCAATCAGCACGCCGGCGTCATCCAGCAACTTCTGCGCAGTCTGAAACAATTCATCCGCGTTGTTTACCCGGATAGCAGCACCCGCCTCGACAGCCAGTCTTGTGGCATCAGCAAAGTTATAGGTATGCGGGCCGATCAACACCGGGGTGCCGACCGCGCAGGCCTCGATCAGGTTCTGCCCGCCGAACGGCAGCAGACTGCCCCCAATAAAAGCCAGATCGGATGCCGCGTAATAGGCGAACATTTCGCCCATGCTGTCTCCCAGCACCACCTGAACATCAACCGACACTTCCCTGTTTTCGCTCCTGCGCTGCCAGCGCAAACCGCGCGCGCTCAGCATATCGGCAATCTCATTAAAACGCTGCGGATGGCGCGGCACGATGACCAGTAACACATCCTCCGAAAAACCTTGAGTCTGCCACGCATCCAGCAACAGGCCCTCTTCATCCTCGCGTGTGCTGGCTAACAGAAATATTTGACGTGTCGCGCCGAATTGTTTTCGCAACGACTTCCCCAATTCCAGCATGGCTTGCGGTGGTGCAATATCGAATTTCAGATTGCCCATTACGCTAACATTTTGAGCGCCGAGCTGAACCAGGCGCGACGCATCGTCTGCGGTCTGCGCCGCGATGGCGGCAAGTTCCTGCAATGCGTTTCGGGTCAGGCCGGCTGCACGTCCATAGCCCTTCGCCGATTTTACAGACAGGCGCGCGTTGAGCAGCAACATGGGAACGCCCGCCGCATGAGCGGCATGGATCAGATTGAACCAGATTTCGGTTTCCATCAGGATGCCAAGTTTCGGCCTGAAGTGATGCAGGAAGCGCCGCACCGCGAAAGGGTAGTCGTAAGGCAGATATACCCGCAACACATCCTTGCCATATAGTTGTTCGCCGGCAGCGCGCCCGGTCGGTGTGGTGTGCGTCAGCAATATCTGATAGCCGGGATAGGCAGCGCGCAATCTGGCGACCAGACTCACCGTCGCGCGCGTCTCGCCCACCGAGACTGCGTGCAGCCAAATAACGGGAGAGGATTGAGGAGAGGGGCTTTCTGATAAAAAGTCAGGAGAGCGGGAATAAAACCCGAAACGTTCGCCGATATGCTGCAAATATTCCGGCTGGCGTCGTGCACGCCATGCCAGGCGCACAAACACGAGGGGCAGCAACAGCCACAACAGCAAGCTATATAAAATTCTCACCAGTGTTTAGCCACAGAAGAGTCGGCGCACTCCACCTGGATGACTTCGCGGTCTTCCAGACGGATTGCAGTCAGGGGTCCGCCCCACAGACAGCCGGTATCCAGCGCGATGGCTTTGGGCCTGATCAATAACCCCAACGCCGACCAGTGGCCGAATATCACGGTCGAATTGCCACTTGCGCGTTCGGGGATATCAAACCAGGGACGATAGCCCGGCGGGATATTCTGCAGTTCCGCCTTGAAGTTGAACTCCATCTTGCCTCTCTCCGTGCAGATGCGCATTCTCGTCAGCGCGTTGGTAATCACGCGCAAGCGTTCGTATCCGGTCAGCTCAGCCGTCCAGGCGTTGGGCTGATTGCCATACATGTGTGCAAGAAAATCTACGTAGTCGTCGCTTTGCAGGGCAGCTTCCACTTCACGCGCAAGGCCTGCCGCCTGTTCCAGCGTCCAGCCCGGCAGCAGCCCCGCATGCACCAGCACGAATTCACCCTCGACATGCAGCAGCCGCTGATTGCGCAACCAGGTCAGCAATTCTTCGCGATCCGGTGCGTTCAAAATCCCATCCAGCGTATCGCCTCGATGCAATCTGGACGTACCATGCGCCACCGCCAGCAAATGCAGGTCGTGGTTGCCCAGTACCGTAATAGCACTTTCACCCAGTGACTTGACCAGACGCAATACCCGTAAGGAATCGGGGCCGCGGTTGACCAGGTCGCCGACCAGCCACAGCTTATCCAGTTGTGGATCAAAACGTATTTTTTCCAGCAACTGCACCAATTCCGTGTGACAGCCCTGAATATCGCCTACTGCATAGATGGCCATGAGCAAACACCTGTTAAAATGTCCGGGAGACTAGCAGATTTACATTACCGCCACTTGCACACCGCCAAACGCATGCCGAATATTGCCAAGCAGTTCTATCCGGAAATACAGGGAATACGAGCGATTTCAATTATCGCGGTAATCCTGTTTCACTTCGGGTTGCATGCCCTGCCGGGCGGTTATATCGGCGTGGACATGTTCTTCGTCATCTCCGGATTTCTCATCACCAGAATGATTTTCTGGGAAATAAGCTGCGGCACTTTCTCGACTGCGCGATTCTACAAGAACCGTGTTGTTCGTCTGCTACCCAATTTGTTCCTGATGACCGTAGCATCGGCCATCATTTCCTACTTTGTGCTGAAGCCTTATGACTTCTTTCAATATGGCAAGAGCCTGCAATTTTCTGCCATCTACCTGACCAACATGGTATTCGCCAGGCAGCAGGGATACTTCGACATGTCACGCGACACCAAGCCGCTATTGCATACCTGGTCGCTCTCCATCGAGGAGCAATTTTACCTGATCTTTCCGGTTTTTCTCATTTTGCTCTACAAGCTGAAGGCACATCGCGTCGCGGTGCTGGTTCTGATCGGGCTTGCCTCGTTGTGGGTCAGATTCAATTATATTCAGCAGCAGTTGCCCACAGAAGGTTTCTTTTCCTTCGCGGGGCGTATATGGGAGTTTGTTGTGGGCGCATTGACTGCATTGATGTCGGCCTCACTCAGGGAGAAACTTGCAAATAACGAGACCCTTGCGCTGCTTTGCATGGTGCTGATTGCAGCATCGCTGCTGTTCCTTGACGAAAGCCATTCTGCACTGCTGCTCGTCGTGCCTTGCCTCGCCACGGCGATGTTCATCGCGTCCAGCCAGGGCACCCGAACCGGGAGGTGGGTAAGCGGAAAGTTTCTGGTCTTTATAGGAGGGCTTTCCTATTCGCTTTATCTTTGGCACTGGCCGTTGATCGTGTGGTTTCATAATGCAGATTACGAATTCAACCGATACGCCCAGACAGTCATCCTGATCCTGCTCACCAGTACATTGTCTTACCTGGCCTGGAAATACGTGGAAGAACCATTTCGGCAAAACCGGGAAAAATTCTCAGGAAGATTCGTGGCGGCGCTCACTTTATGCTTTGCTACTTTTTGCGTCGCTGTCGGCGGCTACGTTTACGCGAAAGGCGGCATGGAAAACCGTTTCCCGAATTGGGTCAAGGCCAAAAACAATCTGGCGGCTTTTGATTTTAAAGCAGCCACGGGCATAGAGATCAATTATCCGGCCAATTGTCTGATCGGCGACAATCCAAAATCCATTCTAAGCCACTGTTCTTTCGGGGATAAATATTCTGAAAACCGTTTTCTTGTCCTCGGTGACTCCCACACGGCAGCATGGTATCCGGCATTTCAGGCCGCCGCCGAAGCGAAACATGCACAAGGCACTCTGGTCACACTGCCCGGCTGCCCGCCGCTTTTTGGCATCAGCAGTCTGGATGGGGCAAAGGATATCTGTGCGCAGGGCTTCGATCATCGCATCAGTGCGCTGATCGCCGCCAAAGTATTCAAAAAGGTTTTTCTGGTCGCGTCATGGAGTATGTACACCGAGGGCGATCCGAATAACCAGCCCAACCATTTTATCTCTGATGCCGGGACGTTCTCCCATGATTCGGCGTCCAGCAAGCGGATTATCGCAAAACATTTGCAGGAGACCATCCGTCGCATGAAGGAGAACAACATTGAGGTTGTCATCGTACACAGCGTGCCGGTGCTGCCCCGCGTTATTCAGAATCTTCCCGATGATTTCACGCAGCCATTAGCGAATTTTCAGCGGCAGAATCAGTTCATGGAAGATTTTATGCGGCAACATCCGGGCACCTTGTCCATCGACCCCGGCAGCGTATTATGCGATGCGCAAAGTTGTAAAACCCGGAGCAATGGTAATATTCTGTATATGGACAACAACCATATCAGCCCTGCGGGTGCGTCCCTGCTCATCGGGTTGATTGAAAAGGCACTATGAAGCACGCTTCGCATCCACCTTCCAGACCGTAACATGCTATTCAACTCATACAGCTTCATTTTCTTTTACCTGCCCATCGTTTTGATCGGCTTTTTCTGGCTGGCGCGGGTTAATCATGCCTTTGCCGCCGGCTGGCTGGCCCTGGCATCGCTGTTTTTCTACGGTTACTGGAATCCGGCCTATATCGGGCTGCTGCTCTTTTCCATCGTGTGCAATTATGCATTCGGGATGTGGATAGCGAAAACTAAAGAACCGGAAAGTAGTAAGTGGAAAGTAGTAAGTGGTACAGGAGCGAGTAAAAAGCAACTACTGATTATCGCCATTGCCGCCAATCTGCTGCTGCTGGGCTATTACAAGTATGCCAATTTCTTTATAAGCAATGTCGACTTTTTGGCCGGCACGCACTGGAATCTCGGCGAAATCATCCTGCCGTTGGGCATTTCCTTTTTCACCTTTACCCAGATTGCGTTCCTGGTGGACACCTATCAGGGTAAGGTTAAGGAATACAACTTTATTCACTATGTGTTGTTCGTCACCTACTTTCCCCACCTGATCGCAGGTCCCATCCTGCATCACAAGGAGATGATGCCGCAATTCGCACGTGCTTCCAGCTACCGCTTAAACTGGGAGCATGTCGCCAACGGGCTGATGCTGTTCACCCTGGGGCTGTGCAAAAAAACCCTGGGGGCGGATGCACTGGCGCCCTATGCAAACGCAGTATTCAACGGCGTACAGAGCGGCATGTTGCCGACCGCTTACGAAGCCTGGGCGGGTGCGCTTGCCTATACCCTGCAACTCTACTTCGACTTCTCCGGCTATACCGATATGGCACTGGGCATCGCACTGATGTTCAATATTCGCCTGCCGGTCAACTTCGATTCACCGTACAAGGCGACCAGCATCATCGATTTCTGGCGTCGCTGGCACATGACTCTCTCAAGATTCCTGCGCGATTATCTGTACATTCCGCTGGGCGGCAACCGCAAGGGAAAGATGCGTCGCTACGTGAATCTGATGACAACCATGCTGCTGGGCGGCCTGTGGCACGGTGCAGGCTGGACCTTCGTTGTCTGGGGTGCATTGCATGGCGCATACCTCACCATCAATCACCTGTGGCGTGAAATGATTGCCGAACGTTTTCTGAGACAAGTTCCCGGTTGGATGGGCGTGCTGGCAGGCGGCACGCTTACCTTCACCGCAGTCGTCGCAGCATGGGTGGTGTTCAGATCGAATGACATTGTTCAGGCAAAAGTCATGCTGGAAGCGATGTTCGGCATCAATGCACGTCCCATTGCGCTCGATGCGGTATTGCACGGACAACTGCTGCTGACGACCGACCTGTCAGGCCGAGACCTGATCAAATTGTTGTTCTACTCGCTGGCCTGGGTCTGGCTGCTGCCGAATTCCGCTCGCCTCAGGTTCATCAAGGGCAATTTTATTCTGGCGCTGGCGCAGGCGGTGATCGTGGTATGCCTGCTGGCTCTCGCCATAGATCAGTTCGGCAGCTACAGCCCGTTTCTCTATTTCAGGTTCTGACGATCATGGCAAGAAAGCCACACTTGATAATGAAACTCGCCATGATCGTTCCCTCCCTTGCAGGGCGCGTTTCAGTGGAACTGAAACTGTTCACAAGGCGCGGAGCATGCTCCGCGAAACCCCTTACTCACCCCCCGTTCCCCCTGATAAAACAACTAGCCATTCCACTTGGCAACCACAAAACGGTTGCTAAGTGGCTGGATATCTCCCAGAGGGCGAGGGGTACGGTTCGTCGCTACGCGAGCTTCACGTTATTGCCATGAAACACGCGAAATTTTTCTCTGTCCTCGTGTTTGCGCTCATCGCGCTCTACGGCGCTGTCGGATTCTATTTTCTCCCGCTGGCGAGTTTTACAGGCCCGCTGACGCGGATGGGGAAAATATCGGAATCGCTATTCGGCTGGACACGGGAACAACCTGCCATTAATCCCGTATATCTGGTCAACGCCTCATGGCAGGAGGCCGATATGCTGGCTATCGGCGACAGTTTTTCCATGCCGCATCTCTGGCAAAGTGCGCTGGTTCAACGGGGGGTGAAGGTGCACACCGAAACCTGGGAGGCCATGCGCAACATCTGCGAGGACTTTCCGGAATGGTTGCACGGCAAGGGTTTCAAGGGGCGCTATGTCGTGGTCGAGGTTGTCGAACATAATTTTCAGGATACACTGGATCGTTCCTTAAGCTGCAAACAAACCTTTTATCACCCCATGCGCTATCCTCCTGTTTCACCTCCGCCCCTAAGGATGCTTCTGCCTGAAACGGATTTTTCCGGAAAGCTGTCGGTGGGCATACAGACCGAATTAAACGATCTCAAATATCAGCAGCTAAGCTCCAGGCCGAACTTTGTCAGCTGGAGCATGAGCAATAACGTGCGCATGAATCGGGTGAAGCGCGGATGCGAACTGTTCAGCCATCCGAGTTGCAACGATGCGTTGTTTCTTGCGGATGATCAGGTGGAAGATTTTAATGAAGCTACGCTCGACAAAATGCAGGTAATCAATGAACGATTAAAAGGCCTCAGAACGGTATGGGTGGTTGTGCCCAATAAATCTACCGCCTATCTGTATCCTGAAAAACACTTCTGGGACAAGGCGGAACAACGCTTTCGCACGCCCAATGTATTGAAGGTGTTGCGCCGGCAGATAACTGAGAAAACCATAGACCTCTATCCCGCCAATGAAACCCATCTGTCCACCACCGGGTATTTGATACTGGGTGATGCGATATACCGTAGCCTGCAATGAAATACGCCAGAACTTTTTCCATCATCGTCTTCACGGCTTTAGGCCTGTATGCCATGGTCGGCCTGTATTTTCTGCCTCTGGCGGGCTTCGAGGGCGACCAGACGCGTATCGGCCTGCTGCCCGAAACCCTGTTCGGCTGGACCATGCCACAACCTGCTGTTGACCCCGCGCTTATCCGGCAAGCCGGCTGGCAGGACGCCGATGTACTGGTCATTGGCGACAGCTTCTCCGACGGAAGAATCTGGCAGACGGAACTGGTGCGTCATGGACTGCGCGTACACACCGAACACTGGGCCAATGTACGCGGCATCTGCGAGGACTTTACACCCTGGTTAAACAGCAAAGGCTTCAAGGGAAAATATATCGTGCTCGAAGCCGTCGAACGCAATGTCGCGGCGGGACTCGCCCAGTATGTCCGCTGCAAAAAAATGGATTTCCATCACAGCGTCGAGGCCGACAAGCCGAAAGGCCCGCCGCCCACCGTGATTGACCGCAACAAACCCG
Source organism: Pseudomonadota bacterium (assembly GCA_021783855.1). Next base: position 4,152 of record JAJXTL010000008.1, on the reverse strand, counting down.
ATTATTCAGGAAAAATATCGATAGGGTTGCAGACCAGGCTTAACCAGTCCAGATATGAGCGCCTAAGCGCGCAGCCCGATTTCAAAAGCTGGGACACCGGGCGCGGCAGCATCGTGGCGAGAGTTGCCGGTGGTTGTCAATTGTTCAGTCACGCCCGCTGTGCCGATGCGCTTTTCCTGGCCAGCGACAACCTGGCGGATCTGAGTCAAAACGTGGTGAACGACATGCAGATACTTGATAAACGCATGGCAGGATTTAACACGCTGTGGGTGGTTGTTCCGAACAAGACGACCGCCTACCTGCATCCCGAAAAACACTTCTGGGACGAAGCCGGCTCGCGCGTGCACTCGGTAAATTTGCTCAAGGTCGTACGCCAGGCCATCGAAGCAAAAACGATAGATGTTTATCCCGCCAACAACCAGCATTTTTCGACTTCAACTTATTTAATAATGGGCCGCGCGATCTATCAGGAAATGCAACAGGAGCCACAAGACAAATAGCGGCACCTTGTAAATTCGATCGCTTAGCTAAAATCAGTCAGTTGTTCTATGTGGGCCATTTATTATTACCGTTCAAAGTGAAAAAACTGCTTGAATCAAAAGTCGAGGCGTTAACTCTCAACCCACTTGCCCACGGCGGGCATCGGGTCCCAGCCTTCGATGTCTTCCAGCGGATAATCACAAAACATGCCGTAACCCACTCGCCGTAACTTGCCAAGGCGGGTGGCGCGCGGAAAGTCACTCGCGGTCGCCGCTTGCATATTACCGGCAGCAGGCCGGTTTCTTAATGTCGCCAGATAGTTATTGAAAAATTCCTTCTGAGTAATTCCCCATTTTGTCGCAAATATTCGTCCGCCCAGATTGTGCTTTACCCGACCGGTACTCTTGAATCCGAAATGATAGAAACGGCTGTTGCCGACTACGCGAAAATTTCTGCATCCGGCCACCCAGAATTTCATCAGCAGATCGTCGTCGGTGCTCATGCCGGGACTGAATTCGATACTGTAGCCACCTACTACCGTCCACCACTTGCGATGCACGAGGGTAGGCTGCAACGCCGCGCCTTCCATGTCGCCGCGCGCTTCGTTCATATAGTTTGCAAGCAATGCGGCCTCATCGAATTCTTGCGGATTCGTGCCGTAATCCTGATTGATGATAAGCGGGCTTTGCGATTTTCTGGGTTCAATCAAGGTGCCGAAATACATTGCAAGATCCGTATTCGTTGCCTTGATGGCATCGGAAAACGCCGTATCCCAACCGGGGCAGGCAACCATATCGTCGTTCATATACAGCACCCAGTCATGACTGGCTTTGGCGGCCAGGTTATTGACCGACAGACAAATGCCGACATTTTTTTCGGTATGACTGTATTTCAAGCCTTGCAGCCTGACCCAGTCCAGCGTCCCGTCGGAGCCGTCATTCACATGAATGATAATTTCATGGGGCCCGCTTGAGTATTTCTGTATGCTTTCAACGCATAATTTTAAATAGTCGAGATTGTTCCAGGTGGGAATGAGTATGCTGAACATAATAAACCTATGGGTTATCTGGCGAGGCCTGCCCGCCGTGGTGAATATTCAAACAGGCGGCCAGCAGGACGGCTACCGTTAAGCTGAAAAAGGCTGTCGCCATGGTCAGATTGAGCGTCTCGGCTGTCAAACCGAATATCATGAAGCCGCTGACAAAGACCAGTCCAAGCATCCCGGCCTGTCTTACCCGGGCAGTATCCGAGCGCATCGACAGATAAAAAATTCCGGAGGGCACAAGGTATATCGACAGCATGGCAATTAAACCAATCACTCCCATTCCGGCGGCTTTGGACAGCAGTTCGTTGTGAACTTCCCCCTTGCCCAGCTCCGCGGCCATGGCGGTAATTTTTCCGGTTTTTTGCATGGGACCCATCTCGTGAGCAAATCCCTCCGGCCCGACACCGAAGACCGGATTCTGCACAAAGATCTCCGCTGCCGCTGTGAAGAGCTGCAAACGGACTCCCGTAGACGTATCCGGGTTGCCATGCTGGAAAGCTGACAGGTCGTTGACCACGTCTTCAAACCGATGGTGAATTTCCCGGCTGAAGGTATAGGCAAGAAACACTGCCACTATAAGCATGAGCGAAGCGGCTATCAGCGCTTTAAGGTGGATTTTACCGAATCTGAAATAGATAAATATGGCCAGGAATACTGGCAAGGAAATCCAGCCTCCTCGCGAGCCTGAGATAATTGAGGCGTAGATTCCTGCCAGAAATCCGATAATCTTCAGGCTGCGCAGCAACAGCGCATCACGTCCCGTCCAGTTGATGCTTAAGACCGACAACACACCCAAGACCAACTCAAAATCTCCAAAATGAATCAGATCCAGCGTGGCAATACCGTATCGCCCGTCGGCAATCGGCTTGAGCATCAGGCAGCCGGCAATCGCAGCCAGGGGGAAGCCATACTGCACCGTGGCGACGGCACCGAAGCGCACACGCCGCAACATCATGAAAATTGGCACAGCCAGTAAATAACGGGAAGCCGCATCATAGGGATGTCCGCTGTAGTGATGGTGGTAGCTTTGACTCATGAAAATGGCGATCGGCATCGAGGCCATGGCCAACAGGTAGAAAGTCATCTTTCTGTTCCACCCAATCGGCTGCATCTCGCCCGGACGGTATGCCCATACGCCCAGAGACAGCAGCAACAAAAGCAGGAAAACGCCGTTCATGCCGCCTTTAACGGCAAACATCAGACTTGGGTATATCAATATCAGGAACGCGGCACCTGTTTCTAGCAGGATGGCATAATGCAATTTGACTTTAATCATTTCAACTTGTCTTCGAGAATTTCACGGTAAATGCGCTCGTACTCATGCGCCACAGTAGCCCAGCTCCGGTCATATTGTGGCACGGGCTCCATGCGGGTTAACTGTTGTTCAACGGCACGAGCCCATGCTGCAACGGGTGCAGATAGCGACAACACAGAGCCGGCATCCGGCAAGACATGCGTCGCTGCGCCGCATACATCCGAGATGACAACCGGCACACGGGCTGCCATCGCCTCGGAAATCACCATGCCATACGGCTCGGCACGGGCCGGATGAAGCAAAACATCCAATTCATTGAGATATGCGTTATCTTCGCGCCAGCCCAGCAAACGGTAACCGCCTGCCCAGCCGGCGAATAAAGGTTTCAGTTCGGACGGATCGGGGCCCACCACCCATAGCTCAAGATTGGGACGGGCGCTGCGCAACGCAGCCACGATCTCCATTGCCTGTGGCAAGCCCTTGCGCTGCCATTCCCACCCGACAAACCCCACCACCCCGCCATCAGCGGCAACAGCGCGAGGTTCCCGCGGACGCATCGGAAGTACGCCGGGAATAACAGGCGCGGAAATCTTTTCTGTCATTTCCGGATAATAATGGGCAAGCTGTCGGCTGATAAAAGACGAATTGGGCACGATGACTCTGGCGGTTTCGAGTTCCCGGCGTTCAAGATACAAGCGCACCCACACCCTCAACGAAATAAAACGCCACCAGCCTTTTTCATAAATCGTGGCGAAAGGCGGCCCATGAAAAGTGGTAACGTCATGTACGCCCAGACGCTCATGACTGTGAATGACTCGATCGTTAACGTGAAACTCGCGTAGCGGTTCGTTCGTCCGGCTTCGCCCCCCTCGCTGCGCTCTCCCCTTCGGGAGATAACCATCGACTTGGCTGCCGTCTTTTGGCAGCTTAATCGAATGGCTAGTTGTTTCATCAGGGTTTGGGTGAGGGAAACGGGCAGGGAGTATTTTATTGTCAGGGGTAGCATCTGCGCCATGACCGTTGCAGGGATGCTCACGGACCCAGCGCGTAACACGCCTGCTGAAACGCACTTGCGATAACCAGCGCGGGCGCTTGGCCGTCTCGCCCAACTCGACCACGCTTATACCGGCAGGTTTATCCATATGGCAACGCTCGCAAATAACCGTGACCTCGTGTCCCATATTCTGGAGTTCGCGGGTTAACTCCCACACATAGCGTTCCATGCCGCCCACCGGGCCGTAGCGCTTGACGACCTGTACGATCTGTATTCCGCCGGATCCGCTCATTATGCCCACTGCTATTTCCGGCTTATTTTGCAAAGTAGCCGCCTGTCTTTGAAGCGCCACGGAATTCAAGGTCGCCATTTTCTTTT
>JAJXTL010000102.1 GCA_021783855.1 Pseudomonadota bacterium | reverse complement strand
GGTCAAATCGGGAAGATCGCGACACGTACGGCGCAGGTCGTAGCCGGGACTTTGACACCAAGCCGTACAAGGAAGCGAGCACCCGATTTGGCCGCAACCCGTATGGGACGGGGCTTGGCGGGCGAACTGCCGCGTTGTGCCGCTGGTCAAGGAGAATAACCCTTGACGGCGCGTCACGCCTTGCATTTCATCCCGCCAGGCCACCGTCGTGGCCATGTGGGAATAGATCAGTGGTTCCCTACGCATCCACATCTCGGTCAAGCTGGCCTGGGCAAGGTACTGCTGCACCGCCGTCATCTCATGGCTGAGTGCACGCGCTAGATAGCCCGTCAATCTCGGATCGATCGCCATAACCATGCCTGCATTAGTTTATGGACTGACTAACCACGCCATCCAGCCCGCTGTCACCTGCATCGGCTGCTTTCGGTAGAATACTCTCTACCTCGGAGTGCACACGGGCAATGATGTGCGCTGCCACCAGACCGTCACCGACACGTTCGCACGCATCAGCACCAGCTCGTACTGCTGCGTTGACCGCACCAGTCTCGCCGCGCACCAGCACGGTGACGTAACCACCGCCAACGAACTGACGACCTACCAGGCGAACTTCTGCCGCTTTGGTCATCGCATCTGCCGCTTCAATGGCCGGCACCAGGCCACGGGTTTCGATCATGCCCAGTGCAATTCCGCTTATATTTGCCATTTTTCAGTTCTCCTTCTCTGCTTGAATACGCTGCTATAAATAATGACAGGACTGTTTTACGCTGATGCGCTAGGCAAAATATTCTCTACCTCAGAATGCACACGAGCGATGATGTGTGCTGCCACCAGACCGTCACCGACACGTTCGCATGCATCGGCACCAGCCCGCACCGCCGCGTTGACCGCGCCAGTCTCGCCGCGCACCAGCACGGTGACGTAACCACCGCCAACGAATTGGCGACCTACCAGGCGAACTTCTGCCGCTTTGGTCATCGCATCTGCTGCTTCAATGGCCGGCACCAGGCCACGGGTTTCGATCATGCCCAGTGCAATTCCACTTACATTTGCCATCTTCATTACTCCCTTTTCCCTGATTCAGTTAATTTGGACTGTTTATCACTTCATTACGCCACGGCGACAGGAAGAATGTTCTCTACCTCGGAATGCACACGGGCGATGATATGTGCCGCCACCAGGCCGTCACCAACACGTTCGCACGCATCAGCACCAGCCCGTACCGCTGCGTTGACTGCACCAGTCTCGCCGCGCACCAGCACGGTGACGTAACCGCCACCAACGAATTGACGACCTATCAGACGCACTTCCGCCGCTTTGGTCATCGCATCTGCCGCTTCAATCGCAGGTACCAAACCGCGCGTTTCGATCATGCCTAATGCCACTCCAGTTACATTTGCCATTTTCACTACTCCTCTATTAAAGTTAAAGCCATTACTTACCGTTGCCGGCGTCCCATGAATCAATAATTCCGCAGATGGTCAGATCTGTCAGCGTTGCCCTGTCCCCGGTGGCAAGCCGTGCCGCCGTGCCGCCTGTTGTAATTACCCATTTGCCTGGAGGTGTGCCAACCGGGTCACACGCCACACTGAGCTTGCCCTGAGTATCTTCTACTACCCTGAGTGATGCATTTTTCAGCCCTGGCGCCCGTCGCGTTGCCACCAGATCAGACACTACACGCATGATCTCCATATCAACCTTCCGACCAGTGATCGATGATGCCGACGATGGTGAAATCACTGGGAAAATCCTTGGCGCCAGCAGCTTCGCGTGCGGCGGAAGAACCGACGCAGATCACCCAGTCACCCGGCACGCAACCCACGGCATCCACAGCTACTTGACGTGGCCCACCTGTCTTTTCCCTAACCACGAGCAGGGGACGATGCCCAAATTCCTTGATGCGATTGGTCGAAACCAACGTTTTTTCTACCTGACAAATCTTCATCACTCACTCCCAAACCAATTTTTAGCTGCATCTTATGCCGCGTCCGTTTCGATCAATTCAATCGGGCTGCCAGGTTGTTTGCCCTGTACTATCATGCCGCACACCAGCAAACCCTTTTGCGCAAGATCGGCGTAGCGCGATTCGATTGCTCTTTTGATGCGACGGCAACTTTCCACTTTGCGCTCACGGCAGCCAGGTACGTGGCTGTCATAGCGCAAGTGGATCACTACCGGTACCGGTAATCCGTGCACCACGTTGAGCTTGCGAAAAATTTTTATTCCCACATCCAGATCCGGCGCACCTTCTTCTACCGTATGCAGATGAGCGAAATAAACCAGATTGCGCAGCTGGAATTCCTCCAGTCCTTCGCCCACGTTGATGAAACGTTCGGCGTGACCAATGTCCGGATAACGCCCTCCCCAGTTGCTGCATACGTACTCAATTTGCGACAGGTTATTGATCAACAGCGTGGCGATGAGGCGGCGCATACCTTCATGCGGTTCGCCGTTGCCCGCACCCCAGCCGGTGGTGGAGCTGGCGTTCTGGATTGCCTGATACACTTTGAGGCGTGCGCCATTCTTGTCGTCATTGACGGTCTGGCGATACATGTCCATGTTGTCCACCACGCGATACAGACTCATTTCTCCGTTCGCATCCGGTATATGCACCTTGATGGCGTCGGTATCGGTATCAACTCCGATTAAAAGTGTGTCTACCGAAGCTCCGCAGCAAAAACTGTTTTCGATTGCTTGCCGGAATTCCCGTAGACGTTTCAGGGCTTGCTCAGCCGCCTGAAGTTCGTTGCTGGCATGGGCAGCACAGCCTTCGTGGGTCGGGTCAGAACTGCTCCAGTGATACACCGAGATCTTGAGGTAGCGCGTTCCAGCGTCAGCAGTCACCGGACGACCTTCGCGATAGCGCATCAGTTCGGTCTCGATCCAGCGCTTGATATTGGCTTCTACATCAAACATGGCTCCGGCATAGGATTTTTTGCTGCGCACCGCGCCGTTAGGCAGGCGCAGGATATAGCGCACTAGACCCTTCAACCGACCATCCGAACAAGCCGAGATATCGACCGCGTGGTAGTTGCAGTCGAGGAAAAAGGTCATCGCCTCGTCTACGCACTGGTCCACATCACATTGCTGGGGACTGGCCAGGCTTGTCTGCTCTGCCAGCAAACGCTGCATCCGCAGAACGCATTCTCCATACAACGCACGCATATCCAGTCCTGCAACCCAGGCATCTGCCAAAATCTGCGCGGGCAACTCAAAGCCCAATTGATTGATTGCAATCGATTGCGCGCGTTCACTGAAATCGGGTTCGTGCTGCAAACCGGCAATAAGCTTCAATACTGGAATGATATTGGCGAAACGCTCTTTGACGGTTTTCTCGTGCTTGAGCAGACGCTGGTTCTCCATCTCATTCGTCAACGGGTGGTGGCACAAACGTCCGTTCTGCATGGTACATGCCGGATTTGGTTCCACCGTTGCTGCAGTCGCAAATGCCTCTGGCTGCCGCCCTTGGAGCGTGCTGCCATACGACCCCAGCCCGTAAGGCGCTTGGTTTGCTGCAGGCTGCGGGCGAATGTTGCGCCCAGGGCGGTTTCTCGTATTCATTTCGCTCTTCAGTTCGTTTGAGTTTGTTCAAGCATGGTCTGTTTTATATCAACCACATTCATGTCAACCACGTTCATATCAACCGCGTGCGCCGCCGGAGTAGGTGATGTATGAGCCTTTGGCATCATTACCGCTGCTGCCGGTAATTTTGCTGGCTGGCAACTCCACCCGCTCACGATCCTTTAATTGCGAGGCATTCATGACGGCTGCTACAGTGCCGCGACGATCACCACGAAAAGTCGGGTTACGGTTTTCGGTGCCGGTTATGTTCTCATTACGTCGCCATGCTGCGCCGGTAATCGTAATGCCGCCTTCCCGACCGTCACCAGTTAAACGGCTGCGTACTTCTTCAACCGATGGAACTTGCGCCACTACACTCGCTGCCGAGTTTTCCTGATAGCGAAACTCAGGCGTGCCTGACACCAGACCGGCAGCCATATTGATCGGCCCGGTAATGCGGCCAATTGCGCCATAAGCGGTGCCGGTTATACGGCTCAAGCTACTGTCCCGCGCGCTGCGCGCCGGGGTGGCGATACTGAAACTGCCTTGTACTACGGGCGCTTGCGGCATAACTGTTATCTCACGTGGTGCATTCGCAGGACCACGCTTGAGTGGGTGCGCGTTGTTATTGACACCGCGCTGCGACACGCGTTGATATGGGCCTGAATAAGGTGTGCCGCTCAACACGTGGCTTTCGCCCCGTTCTGCACCCGTTACCTTGCTACCAGATTCGACGCGGTTTCCGCTCGGTGCAATTCCCGCCCGTGCGCCGCGACTTTCCATCAGCGCTCGTGAGGCTGCCTGGCGTTCCGCGTCGCAAAACGCCGTATATTGCTCCGGGCCGATATATTCAGTGCCGGAGATGGGCTGACAGCCGCCATATTCGTCTCCAGTCACCTTGGTACTGTGTTCCACCACCGTGCCGGATACCTGCTGGTCGTGCCAGGTACGCATCACGCCGACTTTTTCCGGCATGGGTGTCGGTTGGCGGTTGCATCTCTGGTACTGGGCGAGGCCGTTTGATTCTGTGCCGGTGACATCAGCACATGCTCCGTGCTCACTGCCAGTGACCATGTCTCCGGGTGCAATGTCGGTGCCAGTTACTGCGCGATCTTTCACGGTGCTCATGACGCTTACTTTGTGCGGCTGACCGTTGCCATTGCGGCACAAACTGGCGGGCTGATCCTGAACATACTGGCTACCGGTAAGTTTTAGGCAAGAACCCTGCTCGTCACCCGTTACCTTGGCGCTGCGTCCGATTTGACTTCCGCTTACGCTTTGTCCAGCGCGTGTGGGCGCCATACCAACTTTAGCTGGCGCTGGTTCCGGCTTTGTGGCACAGAAAGATTCGAATTGCTCTGCGCTGAGGTATTCAGTACCGGTCACCGCCTTGCAATCCCCGTGTTCATCTCCGGTTACTTTCAGACTGCGGCCGACTTCTGTTCCGCTAACGCGCTGGCCGCGGCTGGTGGTATTCAGATTAACTTTGCCTGCTGCCGGGGCGGGAGTCGTCGAACACAGTTCGGCATACTGCTCGCGGCCGATGTATTCGGTACCGGTGATGTTGCGGCAAATGCCAGTTTCAACCCCGGTTACCTTGCTGGTGCTCTCGGTCTGAGTACCGCTTACCATGTTGCCGCGCAATGTCGTGCCGATCTCGACCTTTACCGGGTTTGCCTGAATGCGCATACGTCCTGTAGGCCGGCACGCCGGATTATTGCCACGGCCATTCACGCACATTGCCTCGCGATGAGCCCGCGCAGCGGCGCGCCCGCTCAATCCGCCCACTGGCATTCCTCTGTTGTTACCGAGACGTTTTGAGGCAGCGGCGCTCATTCCAGCTGGTTTTACGGCTGTCTTGCCTTGGCTGGAGATTGCGCGTCGCCGTTCCTGACACAATTGACGCACGCTGCTGGAAATTACTCCCACGGCAGACGGTGCTGATTCCGCCAACTCGCAGACCACATCCAACGCTGTTTCTAATGTTTGCTGCTCGGCGGCGTGCGAACAACCGCAATCGCTTTTGGTATGACTATATTCCTCAGACGGACTAGATGTCGCAACTTGCAACGTGGCAACGGGCGCCGGCGTGGTGACGGGCGCTGGTTTTTGCACCTTCGCCAGGCTTGCCTTGCCACTCTGTGACATCGCCTGACGCCGCGCACGCGAGATCATGCGCCCATTCGCGCCATTTGGCGCTGATCCTTTGATTTCTGCCTTAGCGTCGCTCATACTTTCATCCTTCCAATTTCAATCGCTTCCCTGGGCGAACCTTTTTACCGGATCGCCCGACACCGGATCATTGACACCGGATCACCGGCCACGGAACACCACGAAAGAACTGCCCTGACTTTGAGAATAATTGTCGTAGCCGATCAGACGCACGTGATGGCTGGGATGCGCACGATGGCAACCCTCCAGCTCGGCAATGATCGTATCTACGGATTGCTCGCCGAACATAGGCAGTTTCCACATATACCAGTAGTAGTTGAATGCGCGCGCAGGTTCCACGTGCTCGATTCCTGGGTTCCAGCCCTGACTCACAATGTAGGCAATCTGGCGACGCATTTTTTCTGGCGTCATCGCTGGCAAATACGAGAAAGTTTCGTATTTGGGCGTAGAGTTGTAATCCTGAATATCAGCCATTTTCTTTCCTTTCGTTTAATGCTTGACGAGCCATTCGGCTACGCGCTGCGAGCGTTTTCGTTTACGCCCCATGGTTATCTACGACCGCAGGGTTATCGGTTCACCACATCCAGTTTGTCGACGGTGTCGAATTCGAACTTGATTTCTTTCCAGGTTTCCATGGCAATCTTGAGTTCCGGACTATCCTTGGCTGCGTTGGTGAGGATGTCTTTGCCCTCGCGCTCCAGTTCGCGTCCTTCATTACGCGCCTCGACGCACGCTTCAAGCGCGACGCGGTTGGCGGCAGCGCCTGCAGCGTTGCCCCATGGATGTCCTAGCGTACCGCCGCCGAATTGCAACACCGAGTCGTCACCGAAGATGTTGACCAGCGCAGGCATGTGCCAGACGTGAATCCCGCCAGAAGCCACAGGCAATACGCCTGGCATGGAACCCCAATCCTGATCGAACATGATGCCGCGTGAGCGATCTTCAGGAATGAATGATTCGCGCATCAAATCTACCCAACCCAGGGTTGCGCCACGGTCGCCTTCAAGTTTGCCCACCACGGTGCCGGAGTGCAGGTGGTCTCCGCCGGACAGGCGCAGTGCTTTGGCCAGTACGCGGAAGTGGATACCATGGTGCGGGTTGCGATCCAGCACCGCGTGCATGGCACGGTGAATGTGCAGCAGGATTCCGTTCTTGCGGCACCAGCGCGCCAAGCCGGTATTGGCGGTAAAGCCGCCTGTGAGGAAATCATGCATGATAATGGGCGAGCCGATTTCCTTGGCAAACTCGGCGCGCTCGTACATTTCTTCTGGGGACGGAGCAGTCACATTCAGGTAGTGACCCTTGCGTTCGCCGGTTTCAGCCTGGGCGTTTTCGATGGCATCCTGAACGAATAGAAAACGATCGCGCCAACGCATAAAGGGTTGCGAGTTAACGTTCTCGTCGTCCTTGGTAAAATCCAGACCACCGCGCAGGCATTCGTACACTGCCCGGCCGTAGTTTTTGGCTGACAGTCCCAGTTTTGGCTTGATGGTGCAACCCAGTAGCGGGCGTCCGTATTTGTTCATCTTGTCTCGCTCGACCTGAACACCATGTGGCGGACCGTTACAGGTCTTGACGTAGGCAAGAGGGAATCGCACGTCTTCCAGGCGCAGCGCACGGATGGCCTTGAAACCGAACACGTTGCCGACCAGTGAGGTGAATACGTTGACCACCGAGCCTTCCTCAAACAAATCAATCGGGTAAGCCACAAAAGCGTAGAAACAGGTGTCGTCGCCCGGTACATCCTCGATTCGGTAGGCGCGGCCTTTGTAATAATCCATATCGGTCAAAAGATCCGTCCACACCGTGGTCCAGGTGCCGGTAGAAGATTCGGCGGCCACAGCGGCAGCGGCTTCCTCACGATCCACACCCGGTTGCGGGGTAATCTTGAAACATGCGAGGATATCCGAGTCTAGCGGGACATATTCGGGTGCCCAATAAGTCTGTCGATATTCCTTAACACCAGCCTCATACTTTTTTGCTGCCATGTTTGCTCTCCTAGTGCTATTCAAAAAGTTCTTCCGGGACCGTCATATCGGTTTCGACGGTTACAGGTATTGTGCAAGAGGTGTTGAATTAATAAAAGTTAATTATTTTAAATATTATGTTTAATTATTATTTATCTTTAATGACAGCAATGAGGTCATCAATTTTCAGACCGGTGGATATTAGTCAGGGAGGGGTGTGCATCCTATCTCTGACCGTGCCTTTGAAACCCCGTCCTTCAGGGCGGGGTTCGGCGCTCCTACCGGCCTGAAAGCTGGGGTTTTAAACCAGCAAGGAAAAAGGATAAAAGGGTAGAGTGTGATTGGTGTTTATGGATTGCTGGTTCAACAACAATCAATAAAAATTGTAGCAAATGCTCACAACTATTTTTTCATTTTTATGAAAAGTTAAGATCAACGGGCATGTTTATGGCAGGCCCGGAGATTGGTGTTGCTCCAGTGTGAGGCCATGACCCTCGACCCGGAATAGCCAGGTGCAGGCCAAGCCGAGCAGACAGACACCGGCCATCAGCGCAAGCACCGCCGGTATGCCGATGTTAACCTTGAGAATGGGTAGCAGGAACACGCCCAGCGTGGCTCCGACCTTGGCGCTGGCTGCGGCGAACCCGGCAGCAGTCGCACGCACCTGGGTCGGAAATAATTCTGCCGGCAGGATGTAGGTGGTGCTGTTGGGCCCCATATTCATGCTCAGGTTGAACAAGACGAAGCCAGCGAATACCAGCACAATGTGTTGCCCGGCATCCCCCGGCGGCATCGTGCTGGAAAGCAGCGTGCCCATTCCCAGCATCATGCCGGCGAAGCCGATCATTTGCATACGGATACGTCCGAATCGCGCCACTGCCCAAAAACCCACCAGAAAACCCAGCAGCAGGAAAATGTCGATGATGCCACTACTGCTGGCGAGCGACTCGACGCGCACGACCGGGTTTACTGCGGCTTTGCCGAAGTGCATGGCGGCAAGCAATACAGCGGTGAACAGACCAACGCCATAGGTCGCGATGTCCAGGAGGAACCAAGGTAGCGTGCTGAGCAAAGTGCGGCGCAAGTAGGCGGTTTGGAACAGCACGCCGTATGACATCGGTTTTGTCTGCCTGGGCACCCTGGCGACGTGGTGTACCTCGCTGCCCAGTCGTGCCGCCATGATTTCGAGCATTTGACGGTCTTGGGGTATCAGCATACCAAGGGCATGCACCGCATCGAGATTTCGCCCTTGCCCTATGAGCCAGCGCGGGCTTTCCGGCAGGCGCAACCGTGCCAACAGAAACAGGCCGGCAAGTACGGCCTCACTGGCAAAGAACAGGCGCCAGGCATGCGGCGAGGCACTCAGATGCAACAGGCCCAGAGCCAGCACGGCAGCGAGCAACATACCGACTGACTGACAGGCAATGGTCGCCACCATCATGCGGCTGCGATTGCGATGTGGCATGCACTCAGCCACATAGCTACTGCTGACCGGGAAATCCATGCCGATGCCGACTCCGATCAGAAGTTGTGAACCGATTAATATCCAGGGAGTCCAGGCCAGCGCACCGAGGGTGGCGGCCAGGATGAGCAGACTCATGTCGAGCAGAAACACCCATTTGCGGCCGATGCGGTCGGCAGCCCATCCTCCCAGAGAAGCACCGCCGACAGCGCCGGCCACCAGACCTGCACCGAGCAGGCTGATTTGCAGCGTGCCAAACCCCATATCGAGGCGGAGCAGCGGAATGGCGATTCCAAGCAGAAAGAGGGCGGCGCCATCGAGCAAGGTGCCACCGCTTGACATGCCCCATGCGAGGTAATGGGGCAGGCGCATGGGCGCTTCGTCCAGATCACGAATGATCTGCTGATGGTCAGGGTGTACTTCCTGTGTCGTTATTGCGGGGCGGTCATGCGCTGCGCTGGGTGTCTGTATCATGGCTGCCTTTTCTGGGCGGGTTCCGTCGCACCAAAATGTTGCGCGTTCGCGTATCCGGGGGTCAAGGCTGATTTTCTGCCGATCCGGATTGTTGTCTGAGTGACCAACCGATCATCACCAGAGCCCAGCCGTCGAAGACCAGACTGATGCCGATAAACATTCCCACCATCCATAATGAGGACTCAGGCCAACCCCATAGAAAAAGTGTCACCAACAGGATATCGACAACCCCGTTTAAAATCATCCAGCTGTGATTGCGTTTCCCACTTCCGCCTCGCGCGAGAGAAAAGCTGGCGAAGGCATCGAGCGCCAGATAGGTCACGATCAGCAAGGCGATGCTGGCAATACCGGTCCACGGCTGGTAGATCATCAATCCGCCGACGACGAGCAGTAAAATGGGTTTGAGCCAATCGGACCAGCCTGTCGCGTGCTGTATGCTGTGCCAACCCCATATCGCACCGGCTATAAGTATGAGACTGGCCACGAAAGCAACTGTAACGGCAGACATCACTGCAGGCAAGACAACGCCGCAGGTGCCTGCAATGATCAGCAGGATGCCGATCCAGAGCGATCGCGGGCCGAAGCGCCCCAACGTATCGATACCATGATGTTCTTGCATAAGTTGACTCTCCATTGGAAACACAAGCAAGAATGTCTCATTCTATCCTCTTTTCTTGCTGGTTTAAAACCCCGGTCTTCAGGCTGGTAGGAGTGCTGGCATTTGCAGCGTTTAATCGTGCGTGAGCTTTTCCACGAGTTTTTCCAGATCGCCGGCAAGAATATCCCATACGGCCATTGGTCCCGCATCATTGATA
>JAJXTL010000101.1 GCA_021783855.1 Pseudomonadota bacterium | reverse complement strand
TGCGGATCGCGCACATCGATATCCGCCGGTTCACCATCGGTAATGACCATCAACAGTTTCTTGCTGGTTCGCTGGTTATTCAGGTAATGAGTAGCATGCCGAATCGCAGCGCCCATACGGGTAGATAGCTGCCCTGTCATCCCGGCCAGTCTCGACTTCGGCAACTCATTGTACGGCTGTTCGAAATCCTTAAAACGGTAGTACTCCACATCGTGGCGGCCATCGGAACAGAAGCCATGTATGGCAAATGGATCACCGATTTTATTGATCGCGTCGGACAACAATACACAGGCCTGACGTGTCAGATCCAGCACGGATTGATCTTGCCCCAGCACTTTCTCATTGGTTGATTCAGACAGGTCCAACAATACCAGTACCGAAATATCGCGCACTTTGCGCACTGAGCGCATCATGATACGTGGATCCGGCTGCAACCCCATACGAAAATCGATCATGCTGTTGATCGCAGCGTTAATATCAATCTCGTCCCCATCTTCCAGCTTGCGGATGCGTTGTACACCCTGTGGTTGCATCGCATCCAGTAAAAATTTCAAACGCGATGCGATCTGTTTGTTATCCGCGGTGATTTGATCGATAATCTGCAAATCTCCTGCCTTGGGGCGTTTTTCCAGTACGGTCGCCCAGGATGGTCGCTCAAGTTGGATCTGATAATCCCATTCAGAATAATGATAGGGTTCCGAAACAGGCGGTTTGCCTTCTGATTCGTTGTAACTGATGCCATTGTCTTCATAAGGAAAAAACTCTTCCGACATGATCCAGATTTCCTGCGCATCATCACCGGCCGTTTCACAATCGATTTCATTGGCAAATTCCGTCACCGACACATGGCGACGTACCTGCTTGACCGTTTCATAGCCCGCAGACTGAGACTTGTTGAAATCAAACTCTTCAAACTCCCAGAAATAGCGATTGTCATCACGGTAAGGTGCTGTCAACAAATCGGTACGTGGATTAAACCCAATGCGTTTTTGCTGCAATCCATGCGCCAGTGTCACACCGATTTCCCAGGAGAGGGTATTGTCCGTCAAGCGGTCAAGCGATTGCGCAAACAAAGCGCGGCCTTCAGCGATCCAGGGGTCATTATCCTGATAGTCGCTGTCGAGCAACGCGCGTGCCAGCCGGTTCAAGTAATCGCCTGCCGTATTGGCCTGGTCTGCTTGTGCCTTGTGCAGTTTGGCCCATATCTGCTTTAGCCCCGGGAATGCCTGTATCGACAGCGTTTCAATACGCGCATCCTCAATTACGCTGATCACCGCCATCTGCAAAGGGTTCAGCGTTTCGGCAGAAATCGGCACCCTGGTATAGACCAGATGGGCGGCACAGTGAGCCGCCGTCGCCCGGTACAGCTCAAGTCCCGACACCCCTTCATAATCATCAAATGCATCCGGCAAATGCAAAAAATAATCTTCAATAAAAGGTTTGTAGCCTTCGCGTGCTTCAAAGTCACCGCTGGTAGGGCGCATAAAGAAATCGCGTGCCCACAAGGCGCGCAAATACATATTGATACGCCGCTGCACATCGACAAACAAGGTTCCCTTGCGTTCCTTTTGCAACATGGCCTGCGACTCTTTGGATTTCAGACCGAAATAATCGATTTGTTCTTCAAAGTTGATCTTGTGTGCGTGTGCGCCCCAGGTGGCCCAACGCCGCAAACCACCCAATGTCAGTTGTCCCAGCAGCGTTTCAAGATTTTCCAGCATCGGGCGTAAACCGCGCGGTACCTGATTGAGCAAGGTGTTGATCAATTGCAGATAGGCACCGAACAATGCCGCGTCGCCCAGTCGTTTTGCTGCGATTGGAGAGGAGGCGATGATGGCTTGCAGGACAGCGCCACTGGTTTTCGAGGCCAGCGCCATCACGGTGTCGAGCAAATCCACCACCGAGTCTTCGCCTATCTCTTTGGCGATACTCGGTGCGCTCTCGATAAATGTTATGACTAGCTCATTGCCACGCCCCAGGCTTTTGAGTGAACGCGCGCCCTGTACGTAGTTTTCCAGGCCTTGCGGACCAAAGACGCGTACAGCCTCATACCAGGATGATTGTAAAATCTCGCTGGCATGTGAACCTAATTCCTCAAGTAACTCGGTATGGTGTTCCAGGGAAAGCGTCATTTTAATTTCCTAAGTGAAGGCCGGTAGCAAAATGGCAAAAGTCAGTCAGGTTATAAATCAGAAAAAAGTAGTGACTGCGGCATCGAGTGCATCGCGCATATCAGGATCATCCGTAATCGGGCGTACCAGTGCGACGCGACACGCTTTGACAGGATCGACACCCGTAGCAATGAGGCTACCTGCGTAAATCAGCATACGTGTTGATATCCCTTCGTCCAGACCATGCCCCTTGAGATTACGGGCGCGTTCGGCGATAGATACCAGCTTTCCTGCCACTTCCGCATTGACGCCGGTTTCATGAGCGACAATTTCCGTTTCGACATCATGCGCAGGGTAGTTGAAATCCAGCGCGCCAAAACGCTGCTTGGTAGATTGTTTCAAATCCTTCATCAAACTTTGGTAACCGGGGTTGTACGAAATAACCAGTTGAAAATCAGGGTGCGCGTTGATCAGTTCGCCTTTTTTTTCCAGTGGCAAGACGCGACGATTATCGGTCAGCGGATGGATCACCACGGTGGTGTCCTGGCGCGCCTCAACAACCTCATCCAGATAGCATATTGCACCTTCACGAGCAGCAACAGCCAATGGACCATCCTGCCAGCGGGTACCATTTGCATCAAGCAGAAAACGCCCAACCAGATCGGATGCCGTCATGTCTTCATTACAAGCCACGGTAATCAACGGCTTATTCAGCTTCCACGCCATATATTCTACAAAACGCGTCTTACCGCAACCCGTTGGACCTTTCAGCATCATCGGCATACGTACCGAATACGCGGCTTCATAAAGTTCAACTTCATCCGCAACCGTGCGGTAGTAAGGTTCCTTTTTGATTCTGTATTGCTTGATCGTATCGCTCATATCGATTCCCTTTCAATAGATATTTAGGCAAAAATCCCCGTTGCCGCAAGGTCCCGGGGATTTTATTGTTGATACCCGTGTGCGATTAAACAGTCTTGCCGCGGAAAATCACCATGTTCGTACCTTGTGATTGCTTGTAGTTATCATAAGCAAGCAGGCGAATATGGTTGTTAGGATTAGCTTTGCGACACGCTTCAGCTTCCTTCATAACTACATCAACATCGGTTTCACCGAACATCGGCAGTTTCCACATGTACCAGTAGTTGTCCATCAGGTGCTCAGGCTCTGTGTGCTCCAAACCCGGGTTCCAGCCTTTTTTGACGATGTATTCAATTTGTTTTCTGATCTGCTCGGTGGTCATCTGTGGCAGATATGAAAAAGTTTCGAATTTACGGCTGGCTGGATCACTTACGCGTGATTTGTAATCTTGCATTTCACTCATGACGATATTCCTTTAAATAAAATTGGTTATGGATCCCGGATCGCGCCAGGGCGCGTCCGGGATGATCTTGCGACTGCGTCGCAAGATCACTTGTGAGCTACGTCCAGCTTGTCCACTGTATCGAATTCAAACTTGATTTCTTTCCAGGTTTCCATCGCGATTTTCAGTTCCGGGCTGCTGGCAGCTGCTTTAGTCAGAATGTCCTTGCCTTCTTTTTCCAGTTCACGGCCTGAGTTACGTGCTTCTACGCAAGCTTCCAGTGCCACGCGGTTAGCTGCTGCACCTGCTGCGTTACCCCATGGGTGACCCAGTGTACCGCCGCCGAACTGCAAGCAAGCATCGTCGCCGAAGATGTTAACCAGCGCTGGCATGTGCCAAACGTGAATACCACCGGAAGCAACCGGGAACACGCCGGGCATGGAACCCCAATCCTGGTCAAAGAAGATACCGCGAGCGCGGTCTTCCTTGATGAAGCTGTCACGCATCAAGTCAACAAAACCCAATGTTGGCGCGCGGTCACCTTCAAGTTTACCGACAACGGTACCGGAGTGCAGGTGGTCACCGCCCGACAGACGCAGTGCTTTAGCCAGGACGCGGAAGTGAATACCATGGTGCGGGTTGCGGTCGATCACGCCGTGCATCGCGCGGTGGATATGCAACAGCATACCGTTGTCACGACACCAGTTAGCCAGACCTGTATTCGCGCAGAAACCGCCAGTCAGGTAGTCATGCATAATGATAGGCGCGCCGATTTCTTTAGCGTATTCAGCACGCTTGTACATTTCTTCAGGTGTTGGAGCAGTCACGTTCAGGTAGTGACCTTTACGCTCGCCCGTTTCACGTTCTGCCTTCAGTGTCGCTTCCTGCACGAAGTCAAAACGAGCACGCCAGCGCATAAACGGTTGGCTGTTGATGTTTTCGTCGTCTTTGGTCAGATCCAGACCACCGCGCAAACACTCGTAAACAGCGCGACCGTAGTTCTTTGCAGACAGACCCAGCTTGGGCTTGATCGTGCAACCCAGCAATGGACGGCCATACTTATTGAAAATGTCGCGTTCCATCTGAATACCTTGTGGTGGACCACCGCAAGTCTTAACGTAGGCGATAGGGAAACGCACGTCTTCCAGACGCAATGCGCGCAGCGCCTTGAAACCAAACACGTTGCCCACCAATGAAGTGAATACGTTAACAACTGAACCTTCTTCGAACAGGTCGATCGGGTAAGCTACAAATGCGTAGAAGCAGGTATCATCGCCAGGTACGTCTTCGATGCGGTATGCGCGACCCTTGTAGTGATCCAGGTCGGTCAGTAAGTCTGTCCAAACTGTAGTCCATGTGCCGGTTGAAGATTCAGCTGCAACCGCTGCTGCGATTTCTTCACGTGACACGCCCGCTTGAGGGGTAATCTTGAAACAGGCCAGAATATCGGTATCCTGAACTTTGTATTCAGGCTCCCAATAAGTCTGCCTGTATTCCTTAACCCCTGCGTTGTATGATTTGACAGCCATTGCAAGCTCCTTATGTCTGGTTAAACAGATGACTTTCATCATGAAAGTTCTGTGGCTCGGTTGAGCGTGCTGAACTATAAATAAAATCGACCATCAATAATAATTGTATTTTTTAATGCTTATCATTTACTATGATCTATGATTAATTTGAAGAACAGATCATGATCAGGAATGCAACCATACGCCAGCTCAAGGTCTTTGAGTCGGTCGCGCGCAACCTCAGTTTTACGCGCGCTTCAGAAGAGCTACACACCACACAGCCCACGGTATCCATCCAGCTTAAACAACTCGCAGACATCATCGGCCAGCCGCTGCTGGAACAGATCGGCAAGCGGATTTATCTGACCGACGTCGGGCGGGAATTGCTCAAGGTCTGCCGCGAAATTTTCGACAGTCTGTCACGTTTCGACATGCTGATCTCTGACATGAAGGGCGTCAAGGCAGGCAGACTGCATCTGGGCATCATATCCACCTCAAAATATTTTGTACCGCGCCTGCTTGGACTATTCTGCCAGCGCTATCCCGGCATAGATGTGTCGCTCAAGGTGGAAAACCGTGAACGCCTGCTACAACGCATGACCGACAATCAGGATGATCTGTATGTGCTCGGTCAGCCACCGGAACACATGGATGTCGAATTAACACCTTTTCTGGAAAACCCCATGGTGGTGCTGGCTGCGCGAGATCACCCGCTGGCGGGGGTAAAAAACATTCCGCCCAAGCGTCTGACCGAAGAGTCATTCCTGATGCGCGAGCCGGGTTCCGGCACACGGTTGGCCACAGAGAAATTTTTCAGGGAACGAGGATTAAAGGTCAAGGTTCGCATGGAACTTGGCAGCAACGAGGCCATCAAGCAGGCTGTCGCCGGAGGCTTGGGCATCGCAGTACTATCGGCACACACCCTCGCACTTGAGCGCAGTGCAGACGAACTGGTTATCCTGGACGTTGATGGGTTTCCGATCCGCCGCCACTGGTACTTGGCCTACCCCAAAGACAAGCAGCTATCTATCATTGCCAAGATATTCCTTGAATTCCTGCAAGAAGAAAGCAAGCTGTTGAGCGAGAAATATCTGCTGGGCATCACAGGTTTTCCAAACCAGAGCGCCCCCAAAATACCTCTGTGAAAACCAGCGGAGCATATTCGAAGTAGGGCCCGACTTTTATTCCGCTGATTCCAACATCGCTTCTGGCAAGAATGAATGACAGGCGCGCAGCGCTGATCGCATGGTGCACGGCATTATCGAACAGGGTTGAAGTAAGATGCCGGACGACCTCGTAGATCGCCATCACCGCCTGTTTTTCGCCGGGCAACATCTTGCATTTGTTGTCGAGGATTTTGAACACGACCGCCGTGGTGCAATCGGCCTGTTCCGGGTCGAAACCTACGAGAACCGCCCATTGCGCGGCCGGATGGGGTTCGACCTTGCGGATGTCCACAGTCGTCATGGCCGGCTCATTTCTGCGAATTCGACCAGCGCGCTGAACCAAACACGGCGGCGATCGCGGCAGCACGCGCTTCCTGTAAGGCGTCGTTAACGTGAAACTCGCGCGAGCGTTCGTTTGTCCCCTCGCCCTCCGGGAGAGGGTTTGAGTGAGGGGAATGGGCATGGCGAATTTCATTTTCAGAAGCGGCATCTTTGCCATGCCCGTTAGAAAGCCCGGTTTGATCAATGCAGGCGCACGCCTGTAACGCGATATTCAGCAATTTTGCCTTGGGATAGTCTTGCGTCGAGCGTCTCGGATAGGCGCGGTAGTCGCACGCGCAAAGCGTCATCAACTGGGTAAAATATTGCGACTGATCGAAGGCGCCCAGACGTTCCAGCATCGCGGCAACGGGACCGGCCCGTACTTCCGATACCCGATGCACCCGTTCGCATTCGACCAGCGCGAACATAGCCAGTTCGCGACACGCAGTCGATACGCCAAAGCGCTCGCATATCGCCGCGATGCGCGGCTGTCCTCGATCGATGTGACGATAATGAACGGGCAGATGTTCGGGCGGTGAATCCGATTTACCGACATGCATCACCATCGCGGCAAATCGCACCCCCAACGACGCCCCGCAGCGGGCCGCCTCATCCAGCACGCGTAACAAATGCTGACCGATGTCGACCTGAGGTGGATCGTCGGCAATTTGCGGCACACCGAACAAGGCCGCCACCTCGGGCAACACTTCCTTTAACGCGCCGCAGGCATACAAAGCGCGCAACATGTTCGAGGGCATCGGGGACATCAAACCACGTTCCAGTTCCGGCCATACATCGCTTGCTACCATGCCGGCCAGCGCGCCGGCTTCGACCCGCTCGAACATCAGATCCAGCGTTTCTTCATCCGGCATGGTGGATGCGGACAGTGCCGCCAGGCGCAGCAGGCTCAATGCCGGATGCTGCTGCATAAATCCCGATGAGTATGAGGATAAGGACATGGGTGTCTGATAATCAGTGAACGGGTGCGCTATCTTGTCAGGCTGCCGCAATATCCACCTGTACCATGCCGTTTTCGATACGCATCGGATATTCTTTCATCGCCCAGCCGGACGGTTGCAAACACTTTCCGGTATGTCCGTCGAAA
Source organism: Pseudomonadota bacterium (assembly GCA_021783855.1). Next base: position 2,982 of record JAJXTL010000101.1, on the reverse strand, counting down.
ACCCAGCCATGCGCGATGCAATACAGGATACGGCCGTTGAAATCGCCGCGCGCCAGCGAGACGTCATCATGCGGGCAGCGCGCCTCATAGGCTTTGGGTTTGCCGCCGTCGGGCCACATGATGACAATTTCCTGTTCTCCTACCTTGCAGGGAACCAGCTCTCCCTCATAGAGCAGGCTTTGTTTACACACGTTTTCAAAGGCCATCGTGAACTCCTGAATAAATAGTCGCCGAGAATCAGCCGCCACCCATGATCTGGTTGAATATCTGACGCATCAGATTCAGCTCGATCATGGGCATTTTGCGCATTTCACTGATCGGCTTGAATACGCCGCCTGCCGGCTCTATGACCGAATGAGGCGCATCCAGTGTCGTAAAGCGGACAAGGTGAATACGTATCGGGCCGCTGTCGCTTGTCATCCACGCATCAAAAGCCTCATCAAGGTTGAACTGCGCGGGATTAAGCGCAAACTGTGCCACCAGCGCCTCCGACACCACACCCGGATTGTACTGTTCTGTGACTTCATCCGGTCCGGTCATGGGCGCGGCGGACTCCGGCAAGGGCGCAGGCGCCAAAATGCTGGCGCCGTAGCGGGCAAAGACCAGCGCACAGCTATAGCTGTCAAAGTGGCACGAAATCACGCGATTGTGATCGAAGATGGGGTTACTCATAGCGTCCATTCATGGGTTAAAAAAGATCAGCTAACCGATTGTGATGATCAGTGGTTCCAGCCCGGCGACCGTCGCTTCAATCACATCGCCCTTAACCACAGCGCCGACACCTGCCGGTGTACCGGTAAAGATCAGGTCGCCGGGAAACAATTCAAGCAGATTCGACAGGCGGTTGATCATCTGCGGTATCTTCAGAATCATGTCCCCGACATCACCGCTCTGGCGTATTTCGCCGTTCACCTTGAGTTCGATTTTGCCGCGTGAGATCGCACCGGAATAGAACTCCGGCGTGATAGCACTGCAAGGTGCCGAATAGTCGAAGGCTTTGGCCATGTCCCAGGGTTGCCCTTTCTCGCGTGCTGCGCGTTGCAGGTCTCGCCGGGTCATGTCCAGACCCACGGCATAGCCGAACACATAATCGTAATCCACCTTGTCAGCGGGAATATTCCTGCCGCCCTTGTGCAAAGCCACCACCAGTTCCACCTCCGGCTGCAAATCGGCCGTTCCAGGCGGATAAGGCATGACCGAATTGTTGTGCAGAATCGTGCTTGCCGGTTTCATGAAAAAGAAAGGTTCATCGGCGCCCGTCTCGCCGCCCATTTCCTTGACATGTTCCGGGTAGTTCATAGCCACACAGATAATTCGGCGCACCGGGAACGGGTTGCTCGACATGGCTTCCAGCGTGACGACAGGTGCCGGGGGACAGGCGTAATTCATTTAATCCAACCCTATAAAATTTTACCTCGGTACCTGCTCCGCTCGAAAAACAGACCGTCAGGTAATAAAGAGACAAGCAAGAATGGTGCCGGAATACCACCCTGACAATGAGCGTGTACATTCGTTATAGCGGATCTAACACTTACCAGAGCTGAAATCCGGGAGGAAAACGGTAAAAATCCGACAAAAATCCTGAGACTTTGTCGGGTTTGTAACACTATCAACGACAGATTGACAGGATTTTACCGTGGCATAAACTTTGCTTTAATTGTGCGTATCACTCATCACTGTTAATTTTTATTGGAGCATGTCATGCCTGATTTATTTGAGAGCAAAACATTTATCGATTTGACCATTGCCAAACCCACCGGCCTGAATGATCTGGGAGCACCCTTACTCGATTCCACCGTAGTCAAAAAAGGCAAGCTGCATGAATTCAGTCAACCCATGACTGATGGAAAAGTTGCTCGCATGTTTCAGAACCTTCGCGTAACGGCCATCAAGACGACCGAAGGCGGCATCGAATTGGCAAAAATCTTTGTCTCCTTTGAGGTATTTGGCGACAGCAATGCGCCGATAGCTGCCAACAGCGGCATCATGATCCGGCTCTACGCCGGCCAGGAAAATTTGCTGTCGCTCACTCCTGGCAGCATGTATTTGCCTTTTGCCAATTTCTGGTACGACAACCGCTTTGCCTTCGATATACCCAGCGATGTGTTCGACCGGGCCGACCGGCTCGAATTCATCGCCCTGCCCGATCAGATCCGCGCGATTTAACCGTTGCAAGCTCTGGTATATGGCCATAACGCGGCAACGTTATGGCTGTCGGGATGATCTCGTTTTATAATGAACGTAGTGCTTAAATTACGCGCTGTAGCTGGGAACAGACGGCGAAGAGCAACATGGAAAAACCTGAAGCGCAAGACTATCTTAAGTTGTTTGAGGCCTATGGCCGTGATTTCGGCACGGTCTATCTGGAGCCTGAGGATGAACGCTATCGCTTGCTGTTTGAACAAATCTGCCACCTATTGATACAACCTTCATCCTTTAACCTGAGCATGCCCCAGGAGTTCCGCGTCTCGGCGAAACGTTATCTTTCCGGTGACGAAAAAACAGTGGCTAAATTACGCAATCCGCAGAATCGGCATTTCATGCTGAGCGATCTGTATGACTATATGCATCTGCGACTGCGTATGGGCGGACCCGGCTGGTAATTACCGAATACCCTGACGCTTCATACCAGCTGTTCATTGCCGCGATAGCCCGCGTCCATTTTAAATTCCAGGTAATAAATTTTGAAATGGTCTTCCATTTTCGTTTCATCAGGAATGTTTGCTGTGCGTTCCGGATATTGTAGAAGCAAGTCGGTGCGATGCGCTGTCCATGCTTTCAGCAATACCGCCCTGGCATCTTCTCTGTTGCGTCCCACCCCTTTGAAGATGAAATTATGCGTGATCATTTCGGCTATATAAAATGGCTCAGACCCTATATTCATGGCGTAACTTGTCCGAAATCCATGCCGCGAAATACCGAGCAGCGCTTGAATGCCTCTGCGCTGGGTGAGACTTCTTTATGATGACAGAATTTTGCGGT